>NZ_BTTW01000011.1 GCF_036245865.1 Corallococcus caeni
TCGCCGAGCTGCGCGCCCAGGCACGCGCTTCATTTGTGCGCCTGGGCTACCGTCACGATGTCCTCGCCGCCTTCTTCGATGACGCGGGCCTGCGCCTTACCGGACTTCCCTGAAGGGGTTTAGGCCCTTTCGAGCGGGGGCGGGGTGGGCCCGGCGGGTGGTTCCTCATGGAGGAGCCGGAGCTGCATCTCGGAGAGGACGTCCTGGTTCCGGATGTCGCGGGATGGCTGTTGGAACGGATGCCCGATGTTCCCGAAACAGCAGCGACGACTCTCGCGCCGGACTGGGTCTGCGAGGTGCTGTCTCCATCCACCCGGAAGCTGGACCGCGAGGCGAAAATGCCGGTGTACGCCCGCGAGGGAGTGCGGCATGTCTGGTTGATGGATCCTCGGACGCGCACGTTGGAGGTCTTCGTCCTGAAGGATGGACGGTACTCGGCGCTGCTCACGCATTCCGGGACTGCTTCCGTGCGCGCGGAGCCCTTCGACGCGGTGGAACTGGATCTCGCGTTCATCTGGGACGCAGAGCAATCTGAAGGGGTGGACCTGAAAGGTCGCGTTGATTTGATTCAACCTTGAGGATTGAATGGGCTTGTCATGGCATCGGCTCCGGATGGGCTCACGTGCGATGACGAAGGGGACCGCATGAAGAAGAAGCCCGCGACTACCGCGGACCTGGATGCACTGCCCGAAACCCAGGTGGGAGAGATCATCAACGGGGAGCTGCACGTGAGCCCCTTGCTCAAACCACTGGATTCCTTCTTTGCGTCCTACTTCTTGGTGGAGCTCATACAGTTCTTCGACAAGAGAATGCGTGGGGCTGGTGGTTGGCTCATCGTGCGCAAGGCCGAAGTGGGCCTGGGCGGCGACATCCTGGTCCCTGATCTTCTTGGCTGGAGACGGGAGCGGGCGCCAAGGATCTCGGAGCCTGATCCCATCATTCCGACGCCTGATTGGGTAGGTGAGGTGCTGACGCCTGAAACGGAACTCCTGGATCGGGAGCTGAAGCTGCCGCTGTACGAGCGCGCGGGAATTCCGCATGTCTGGTTCATCGAACGGGAGTCCCGGCTGCTGGAGCTTTTCCTGCTCAAGGCGGGTCGCTATGAGCGGAGGGCGATCTCGCTGGATGCTGAACCCGTGAGGATTGAACCCTTCGAAGCTTTGACCCTGGATTGCTCCTATCTCTGGGAGCAGCTGGACTGACGGGGAAGTTCGGTTCCTTGCGCTGGGTCACGGCTGGCGGCCAGACGAGCACGGATTCAGGTGCGCGTGGGCGGGAGGCGCGGGAGGCTTGAGCCCATGCCGCTGTCTCCGTTCTCGCTCCTCATCGCGCTGGGTGCCGTGCTCGGGCACCTGTACTTGTTCCGGCGGCTCGTGTGGAACCTCACGTCCCGTCGCGGGCCCCGGCTTGTCGCCGCGCTCTTGCTGGGCTTCATGACGGTGGTGCTGATTGCGCGGCGCTACCTTCAGCGCACGCTGCCGGAGGCTCCTGGCGACGTGGTGGAGCTGGTGTCCTATTCGTGGATGGGCGTGGCGCTGTGCCTGGTGCTCGCGCTCGCGGGGCTCGACGTGGGCCGGGCCGTGCTCGCCCTGCGACGCCGGGTCCGGCCTGCTCCCGCCGCGCCTTCCGTGGATGTGGAGCGGCGGCGCTTCCTGTCGCAGGCGACCGCGGGTGGGGCGCTCGCGCTGGGCGGGGGGCTGGCGGGGTATGGCAGCTGGCGCGCGTTCACGGCTCCGGAGGTCACGGAGCTGGTGGTCCGTATCCCCAGGCTGCCCCGCGCGCTGGACGGCTTCAGCATCGTGCAGCTCACCGACCTGCACGTGGGCCCGTTCATCCAGCGGCGCTTCATGGACGAGCTGGTGCGGCGGGCCAACGCGCTCAAGCCGGACCTCGTCGCCATCACCGGCGACCTGGTGGACGGCACCGTGCCCCGGCTGGGCGGCTTCGTCGCGGCGCTCGGCAACCTCCAGGCGCGCTACGGCCGCTTCTTCGTCACCGGCAACCATGACTATTCGTCCGGCGCGGAGGCGTGGGTGGCGCACCTGGACTCGCTGGGCATTCCCTCGCTGCGCAACCGGCACGTGCGCATCGGGGACGCGGGCGGCGCGTTCGACCTGGTTGGCGTGGACGACTGGCACGGCGGTCGGCGCCTGGGCCAGAAGGGCTATGACCTGGAGCAGGCGCTCGCGGGCCGCGACCCGGAGCGCGCCGCGGTGCTGCTCGCGCACCAGCCCGCCAACTTCAAGGTGGCCGCAGAGCAGGGCGTGGACCTCCAGATCTCCGGCCACACCCACGGCGGCCAGCTCTTCCCCATGACGGCGCTCATCGGGCTGAGCTGGGAGCACTCCGCCGGCCACTACCGGCACGGCGATTCGCACATCTACGTCAGCCGGGGTTGCGGCTTCTGGGGACCGCCCATGCGGCTGGGCAGCCCCCCGGAGCTGGTCAAGCTGGTGCTGACTTCGTGAGGAACGCGTCCAGCGCGGCGTTGACCGCGTCCGGATGGTCCAGCTGGATCCAATGGCCGGCGCCCTCCACCACCTGGTGCGCCACGCCCTCCCCCAGCCGGTGGAGGCTGTGCGGCGCGTCGTTGTCCGGCGCGACGAGCGAGAACTTCGGCCCCGGGTAGCGCGCGAGCGCGGCCGCCAAATCAAAGCGCAGGCTGGAGCGCTGCACCGCCACCACCGCGGACAGCGGCGTGGCGTCCAGGTCCGCCAGCAGGCGCTCGCGCACGTCCGAGCGCTCCCCCGCCATCTGCGCCCAGTCCTGCCGCACCGCCTGCGCCACGTCCGGCGCGTCCAGCGAGGCGAGGTACGCGGTCACCTGCTCCTCTGGGTACCGGCGCGAGTCCGTCATCGGATCCACCAGGAACAGCCCCGCCACCTGCCGGGGGTTCTCCCCCGCGTACGCCAGCGCCACGCCCCCGCTGATGCTGTGCCCCACCAGCACGAAGCGGCGCAGCCCCAGCGCGCGCACGACCGCGGCGATGTCGCCTGTCAGCGACTCCAGCGTGAAGTCCTCCGGCTCCGGGTACGTGGATCCGCCGTGGCCGCGCAGCTCCAGCGCGATGCCCCGGCGGCCCTGCCGGGCCAGGTGCTCCAATTGCGCCTGCCAGTGGGAAGTGTTGCCCGCGAGCCCGTGCACGAAGACGACGGGCAGGGCCTTCCCCCCTCCGCCGGTGTCCACCAGCCGCAGGTCGCCCGCGGGCCCCGCCACGCGGAAGTCGTCGAAGCGGACGCGCTGGGGTTCGAAGGCCTGCCCTTCCGCGAAGGGGACCTCGTAGTGGGTGACGTGCAGGTCCCGGTCGATGAGGTAGCGGTCGTCCTCCGGGAAGAAGATGGCGCGCTCCGGCGTGTCGCCCGCGAAGCGCTTCACCGCGTCCATCGACTCCCAGAGGGTGACGAGAAGGAACTCCGCGCGCCCGTCCGCCACCTTGCGCAGGCAGTACGCGGCCAGGTTGCCCGGCGTGCGCCGGTAGTGCGTGAGGCCCGTCTGGTGGAGATAGGTGAGGTAGGCGTCGGCGTCCTCCGCCTTCGTCACCCCGCGCCAGGTGCGTGCGAGCATTCCAGGTTCCTCGTGCCGCATGAGTGGAGCCCGGCATGTAGCGCGCCCGGTGGGAGGACGGCCACCCCGCGCGGTGGGCCCGGCGTGGGCAGACGACACTTGGCTTGGGGGCGGGCGTCACCGACGATGCCGCGCACACGTGGACACGAACCCTGGCGCACCGATTCCCGAGGCGGACTCCCGGCGGGTGGACGAGGTCCGGCCCGGCTGGCGCTGGATTGTCGGGGGGCTGTCGCTGGTGCTGCCGGCGCTCTTCTTCTTCCGGGCGACGTTCACGCGCGACATCTTCCTGGCGGGCGACACGCTGCGGGCCTTCTACCCGATGCGGGCCTATTGGGCCTCGCGCGTGTCGCGGGGCGAGTTCCCCGACTGGTTCCCCTACGACGGCTTCGGGCAGTCGTTCCCCGCCATCTTCATCTCCGGCGTGTTCCACCCCACGACGCTGCTGCACCTGGTGCTGCCCCTGGGCGGGGCGGTGAAGCTCACCGTGCTGCTGTGCTTCCCGGTCGCGCTGCTGGGCACGGTGGCGCTCCTGCGCGAGTGGGGCGTCCCCCGCGCGGGCGCGCTGTTCGGAGCGCTGACGTTCACCTTCAGCGGCTATCTGGTCTGCATCACGAACAACCCCACGTACCTGCTGCCCGCGAGCACCGTCCCCGCCGCGCTCTGGGGCGTGCTGCGCTTCGTGCGGCGCCCCACGGCGGCCCGGCTCACGGTGGGCGGGGGACTGCTGGCGCTGGTCGCGTTCGGCGGGGATGCGCAGGCGTTCGCCGTCACGCAGGCGCTCGGGGTGCTGGTGGCGCTGACGGAGCCCGTGACGGCGCCGGGGACGTGGGGCCGGCGCGTGGGGGCGTGTCTGCTGCTGGTGGCGACGGGCGGGCTGCTGGCCGCGCCCCAGTTGCTCCCCGCCGCGGCGCTGGTGGCGACGGGCGAGCCCGGGGCCCGGTCGCTGGCGGAGGCGCAGAACTTCTCCCTGCATCCGCTGCGCGTGGGGGAGCTGGTGCTGGGCCCGTTCCTGACGGATCCGGTCGGGGTGCGCGGCATCCCGGAGATCGCGGTGCGCAAGCTCATCCGCATGGGGAGCTTCACGCGCGCGTGGGTGGACTCGCTCTACGTGGGGACGCCCGCGTGCGTGCTGGCGCTGGCGGGCCTGATGGCTTCGTGGCGGCGGCGGCGCACCTGGGTGTTCGTGGGCGCGTGGCTGTTGCTGCTGGCGCTGGTGCTGGGGTCGGCCCTGCCCGTGTACGGCTGGGTGTACCGGCTGCTGCCGCTGTGGCGGCCCTTCCGCTACCCGGAGAAACTGGGGTCCTTCCTGGTGCTGGGGCTCGCGGTGGGCGCGGGCCTGGGCTGGCGACGGTGTCTGGGGCCGGGCGGCGCTCCGCGCGCGGTCATCGTCGCGGGCATCGGCGTGGCGGCCCTCTGCGCGGCGGTCGCGTTGGGCGAGGCGGTGGGCGGGCTGTGGACTCGGGGCTGGGTGTTGCCGCACTGGCCGGATGCTCCCTCCGCAGCCATTGAGGGCCTGTCGAACAACGTGGTTCGCATGGGGGGAACGGCGGCGGGGCTCGCGCTGGTGTGCGCGGTCCTGGCGTGGCGGCCCCGGCTGGGCGTGGGGCTGGTGGCGCTTCAGGGCGCGGCGCTCTTCCTGGAGAACGGGCCGCTCTACCAGGTGTCCCCGGCGGAGATATTGGAGACGCCGCCTCCGTTCGCGGAGCGGATCCGCGCGTCCGCGCCGGCGGAGGAGCCGGTGCGGGTGAACACGGTGGTGAAGGGCTACGGGGCGCCGCCCCTGCCCGGCTACGAGTTCAAGGATCGGCTGAGCCTGGGGCAGGTGGCGGTGCTGGCGCCGGACACGTCGGTGTTCTGGGACATCGAGAGCGCGGGCAGCTACCTGCCGGGGCGGAGCACGCGCCTGCTGCGGCTGATGGGCGACGCACGACGTTGGTCCTTCGAGCTGGCCCCGCGCCTGTCCACGCCCTTCACGGTGACCCACACGCGGGACCTGGGAGCGGGCCTGCCTCCGGGAGCGCGCGTGCTGGCGCAGGAGCCGCTCTTCGAGACAACGCTGCTGGCGCATCCGCAAGCGCCCGCGCGGATCCACCTGGCCCGGCCGGAGTGCGTGGCCACGTTCGATGAGGCGCTGGCGCGGATGACGGAGCCCGAGCCGCCCGCGTCAGGCACCGTCCTCGTGGAGTGCCCGGCGCCGTTGCCGGTAGAGGCCGCGTCCGGCACCGGAGGCGTGCGCGTCTCGCGCGAATCGCCGGAGCACTTCACGGTGGACCTGGAGGCGGCGGCGCCCTCGGTGCTGGTGATCAACGATGCTTACCTGCCCGGCTGGACCGCGACGCTGGATGGCGAGCCCGCGCCCATCCTCGCCGCCAACGTGGCGGTGCGCGCGGTGGCGGTGCCGGCGGGGATCCACACGGTGGTGATGCGCTACCGCACGCCGGGGCTGGTCCCCGGGCTGTGGCTGGGCGCGCTCACGCTGGTCGCGCTGGTCGCCGCGATGGTCGTGTCGCGGCGCCGTCCCCGGAGCTGAGCGCCCGTCCTTCGGACACGAAGGCCGTCCCCAGGGCTGAGAAGGTGAGAACCGCGTAGGGCTCCCGTCGGCGGCGGACCGCACGAACTGGTCCGACAGTCGGACCAGTTGGACCACGCCGGGCCGGAGGGCTCCCCGTGGGCGGCGGACCGCATGAACTGGTCCGACAGTCGGACCAGTTGGGCCACGCCGGGCGGGAGGGGAGGGGGCTCAGCGGGGCGCGGGCGTCGCGGTGCTGGTGGTGTCGAACGCGGGCGGCGAGGCGCTCAGGGCTCCCACGGAGTAGGTGCCGTCGTAGCCGTCCGGATCATCCGCCTTCTTCTGGAGGCGGATTCCCGGGGCCTGCGCCTCGCCCTGGCCTCGCAGGGGCTGCTGGCCACAGGTGTCCGCCGTCATGCCTCGGCAGACCCATGCGGAGCCTCCGGCGTTCACCACGTCGAGCGACACCAGACCGGGCT
The DNA here is from genome assembly GCF_036245865.1 of Corallococcus caeni. Lineage (NCBI taxonomy): Bacteria > Pseudomonadati > Myxococcota > Myxococcia > Myxococcales > Myxococcaceae > Corallococcus > Corallococcus caeni. Next base: position 6,556 of record NZ_BTTW01000011.1, read on the forward strand.
CCGCTTCGAGCAGCCGGTGCGTCATGAACTGGAGCTTTTCGTCCCAGGGCGCGCCCACGTCGCGGCGCGCGTGCAGGTTGCCCACGAGCACGATGAAGGTGTCCTCGCGCGCCTGGCTCCGCGCCTGACGGAGCTGTTCCGCCATCGTGTCGTCGCGGTCCTTGCCGCCCGGATCGAACGCCACCACCCGCACTGGCAGCCCCGCGTGCCGCAGCTCCCGCGCGCGCTCGAGCAAGCCCCGCATCGCCAGGCTGCCACGGCCGTCCTGCGCCTCGCGGTGCCAGAAGGCGCTGTCGGGAGGCCCCTCGGCCTCGCCCGCGACGAACGCGTCGAGGCGCGCCTGGTCCTCCACGGGCATCTCCAGCGCGAGCCGTACCGGCTGGCCCGCCGCCGCCGCGTGACACGCCAGCCGCGCCGCGAAGGCCGGCAGCTCCTGCGTTCCGTGGATCTCCCCCAGCACGACGAAGGCCGCGGGCTTGAGCACCGCCTCCATGCCGGGAATCACCGGGCCGCAGTCCGCCTTCGCGGGCGTCGCCGGGGCTTCTCGCGCCGTCCGGCAGCCCGCCAGCAGACAGGTGACCAACAGCAGGGACCGCGGGGAAAGTCGCATGGGGGTGGAGCCTCCTGGGCGGAAACGGGGTGCCCCAGTCTCCTCCAGCCCCGCGCTCCCCGGAAAATAGAACGGCCCGCTCCGGACAGGGAGCGGGCCGTGGCCACGTGCGTCAGCGCGGCGGGCCGGGTCAGGCCGTGGGGATGGCGACCTCGGCGTGCGACTGGCGCCGGGCCGACGCGAGCGCCGAGCGCTGCAGCCACCCGGCGAGCCCCAGCATCGCGAGCCCCGAGGTGCGCAGCGTGCGCAGCAGCTCCACCGCTTCGGCGGGGTTGCCGGGCAGCAGCGGCGCCAGCCACTCGCGCGCGTCGTAGAAGAGCCACACCGCGCCGGACATGCCCATGGCCCACCACACCCAGGCGAGCCGCCCGCCTCGCAGCATGTACGCGACGCGGAGGATGGGGGCGACGAGCAGGATGGTCGTCATGTCCGCCAGCGTGGACGCCAGCGCGATGACCGCCGTGCACGTGGCCGCGAAGCCCTGGCCCAGGTGCCCCACCGCCGCGATGAGCGCCGGCCCACCCACCGCCAGCGCCGCCAGCGCCGCCACCCCCCACAGGAGCGTCGCGCGGGGGCTGGGCGGCGGCTGGAGGCCCGACTGCCGGTACGTGCGCGACAGCAGCACCAGCGCGAACGTGGTGCTCACGTTCGCCAGCACCACCACGCCCATGCGCACGGGCAACAGCGGCGACTCCGTGAACGGCACGTCCGGCACCGCGTGCATCCAGTAGCTGCGCAGGGCCGTGCTGACGAGCGACAGGACCGCGCCCGCCGTCAGCAGCCCCCACACGCGGCGCAGGTAGTCGCCAGCGCCGAACGACAGCGCCGCCGCCGCCGTGCCCAGCACCGCGAGCAGGCCCACGGTCCAGCCCGCCACGTCACCCACGAGCGCCAGCCGGTGCGCGTCCGGGAAGGACGTGGCCACCGCGCCCAGGTGCACGAGTTGGAGCACCGCGACTGCGCCCAGCCAGGGCGCCACCTTCCGGGTCGCGTGCCCCGAAGAGGGACGGGGGGCGGTCATCGCAGCTTCTCCATGGCCTTCGAAATCTCCGTGAGCGTGTTCGTCGTGCGCAGCGCGCCGATGAAGACGTTGAGCATGGGCTTGAGGCCCTCCAGCACCTGCGGCACGTCCTGCAGGCCTACCTGTTCGGGTGGGCGCTTGAGGGCTCGCAGCGCGGCGGTGTGGATGGCCATCTTGGCCGTGAAGTCACCCAGCAGTGGCTCCAGGTGATGCATCAGCAGGTCGTGCCAGCCAGGAGCGGATGAAGGGGAGGACGAGGGTGTCTGCACGTCACCTCCGCGGGGGGAAGACCCCCAGCGTAGGGACATTTCGAACCCGGTACGAGGGCCAGCGGCCCTCGGACCCGGACAAAATGCTCGCGCTGGCCTGATTTCCCCGAAACCTCTGGGAAAGCGGTGCGGCTTAGCGGCGGCGGGGCTTCTTCTCTTCGTCCGCCTTGGGGGCCGGCCGGGGCTCATGCGGGCCCTTGAGGACGTCCTCGAAGCGGGACTTCTGCTTGCGGCGCTTGAAGAAGAGGGCGGTGCGGCCCAGCAGCTGCGCGATCTCCGCGCCGGTGGCCTCGGCGATGTGGTCAGCGCCTTCGTGGCGGCCTTCCGGACCTTCGTTGATCTTCACCTTGATGAGCTCGTGGTCGTTCAGCGCCTGCTCGACGGCGGCGATGACGCCCTCGGTGACGCCGGACGAGCCGACGATGACCACCGGCTCCAGGTGGTGGCCGAGGGCCCGCAGGTGGCGGCGTTCTTTCCCGGTGAGGGGCATGGGTGTCTCCTTGAAAAGGCGCGCACCCTACTTCTTTTGCGACGCCATGCGGACCTCTCGCATCGCATCAATGTGGTCCGGTTGCAGCTCGACCGTCCGCTTGAAGTGCTTGAGGGCCCCGGCCGCGTCGCCGCACAGCTTGGCGATGACGCCCAGGAAGTAGTGGGCGGGGGCGCAGCGCTCGTTGCGCTTGATGGCGGCCTGGATTTCGCGGAAGGCCTCCGGCTGGGCGGCCTTCTTGTCGGGTGAGGCGAGGAAGCGCGCGTAGCCCCGCCAGGCGAAGAACTCCGGCTCCTCGGCGTTGAGGGCGATGGCGTCGCTGAGCATCTTCACGGCTTCCGGGTACTTGCGCGCCTTCACCAGGATGCAGGACTTCTGGAAGAGTTCCTCGGCCTGGAGGATGGCCTGGACGTCCACGCCGCCGTCGGCGCCGCCGTTCTTGAGGTCCTCCAGGTAGGCCGCGCGGTTCTTGTCGTCGGAGAGGGCGCGGTAGGCGTCGCCGATGTACGCGAAGACCTCCGCCTTGAGCTTCTCCAGCTCCGCCGGGGCCCCGGGGGGCAGGGTGTCCGGGTGGTAGAGCTTGGCCAGGCGGAAGTAGGCGATCTTCACCGCGCTGCCGTCGGTCTGTTCGGTGAGGCCGAGCCGCTGGAAGTGGTTCTGCCCCTTCATGGTCGCGGCGAGCTGGCGCAGCGCGGGCAGTTCGTCCGAACCGGGGGCGGAGCCCGAAGCCGCGGGGGCCGCGACGACGGGAGGAGCGGGCCGTGCGCCCGGACCCGCCGTGGGCGCGGCGCCCGGGCCAGCGGTGGGGGCGGCTGCGGCGGGAGCACCCGGGGGCCGTGCGCCCGGGCCAGCGGTGGGGGCGGCTCCGGCGCCCGGAGGACGCGGCGCCGCACCGGGGCCCGCCGTGGGCGCGGCTCCGGGACGCGCGGCACCGGGCCCCGCGACGGGCGCGGCACCCGTGGGAGGGGCACCGGCAGGGCGGGGCGCGGCACCGGGACCCGCGACGGGAGCGCCCGGGCCCGCGACGAACGCACCGGGACCCGCGACGGGAGCGCCCGGGCCCGCGACGAACGCACCGGGACCCGCGACGGGAGCGCCCGGGCCCGCGACAGGCGCACCGGGCCCGGCCATCGGCGTGGCACCCGGGCCCGCGACGGGTGCTCCAGGTCCAGCCATCGGCGTGGCGCCTGGACCCGCGACGGGCGCGCCGGGTCCGGCCATGGGCCTGGCTCCGGGGCCCGCGACAGGCGCACCGTGCGCTGTACCCGGACCCGCGACCGGTGCTCCAGGTCCGGCCATGGGCCTGGCTCCAGGACCCGCGGCAGGCGCACCGGGCGCGGCGGCTGGACCCGCGACGGGCGCGCCAGGACCGGCGGCCCCTGGACCCACCGTGGGCACGCTGCCGGACGGACGGGTCGGGGCACCCGGGCCCGCCGTGGGCGCGGCGCCGGGCGGACGGGCCCCAGGCGCGGCGGTGGGGCCCGAGGCCGGGGGAGGCGCGGCCGCCGCCTGTGTGCGCGAGGCCGCCGCGAACGAGACGCCGTTCAGCTCCTTCAACAGGAACGCCACGCGCAGCAGGTGCTCCGCGTCCTGCGGCACGTCCTGGAGCAGCTGCCCCAGCGACCGCACGCCGTCGATGAAGGAGAGCGCGCGCACCTCGTGCGGCGTCAGGCGCAGGTCGCTGGAGGGCACCCGGCCCCCGGACTTCATGATGGGCATGGGCAGCACGTAGCCCAGCCGCCGCTTGAGGTCCGCCGTCGGCATGCGGCGCACCTGGTCGCTGAGCAACGCCCAGCGGTTGCCCAGCGGCATCGCCTTCTGCGCCGGCAGGTCGCGCGCCTCGAAGGAGAACGTCCCGGACTCCGCTCGCAGCGCCTTGCCCAGGATGCCCAGCGCCCGCTGCGCCAGCTGCGTGAACGCCGTCGCCGGTTGGAGCAGCCCCAGCCCGAACAGCGCCGCGAGCAGATCACCCCCGAAGCGGTCCTTGGCCCCTTCCGCCTGCTGGAGCTGCTCCGCCGTCAGGAGCCGCGCCCCCAGCAGCGACACGCCCAGCGCGTCCTCCGCGTGCGACGAGTCCACGAACTCCGGGCTGCCCTTGCGGAAGTGGATCGACAGCGTGCGGTCCGAGAGCCCCAGCGTCAGCAGGCCCGTCTGCTCGCCCGCGGCGATGCGCCCATACAGCTGCATGGGCGAGCACTGCTGGAGCTGCCCCTGCGGCGGCACCGTGTTGGTCCCGTCATCCGCCGGAGGCTGCGGCGTCTGGGGCGCGGCAGGACGGGCCGCCGCGGGCGCCCCTGCGGGTGCACCCGGTGGACGGGCCGCCGCGACAGGAGGCCCCGCGGGCCGCGCGGCGGCGACAGGACGTCCCGCCGCGTCGACGGCCGGACGCGCTGCTCCAGGTCCGGGGCCCCGCATCGCGCCAGGACCCGCCATGGGCATGGCTCCCGGACCCGCGACGAGGGGCGCTCCGGGACCCGCCATGGGCGCGGCTCCCGGGCCTGCCATGGGCGCGGGGCCAGGGCCGGGCGGCGGCGGAACGATGGCGGCGGGCGCGGACTGCACCAGCGACGCGGGCGCGCCGTCCCCCCACAGCTCACGGGGGAACGCGTCCCGCACCTCCGGGAAGCGCCACGGGAAGGCGAACTGCAGACCGTCGCTGGAGACCTGGAGCTTGCCCTGGATGGAGCCGCTGTCGATGAGCAGCTCGATGGTCGGACCCGTCAGGGGCCCCCACGTGGTGCCCCGATCGTTCCGCACCCAGTACTGCCGGACCTCGCCCTCCGCCATGTGCCGTCCTGCTCCCATTCCCTCTAGCGCCGGGAAGCCGAAATTTTATCGCTGCCCGCGCCCGCGTCCAAGCGGACGACCTCCCGCGAGCGGGCGGGCAGGCGTTTCAGGGCGTGGCGCCCTCGATGGCCGCCAGCCCCACGCTGGCGAGACAGGCCGCGTCGGCCTGCTGCTCGGCGGGCGGGTCGAAGCAGTACACCTCGCTGTCGAAGACCTTGCAGATGCCCGCCGGAGTCCCCGAGCACGCCACCTTGCCGTAGGCCGTGGTGCAGTTGTAGCCGCACACCGGGCCCGTCTCGCTCAGCTTGCACTGGGGCGCCGCCAGGCCCTTGCCCCACGCGCAGAGCGCTCCAGGTGACGGGTCGAAGCAGGTGACGTGGCCGTTCTGCGCCTTGCACACGCCCATGGGCGTCTTCGCGCACCGCACGCCTTCGGAGGCGTTCACGCAGTTGAAGCCGCACGCCAGCTGCACGCCGTTGCTGACGCACTGCGCGCGCGGCACCTGCCGGCCGAACACCGCGAACACCGCGGCGGGCGGGTCGAAGCACGTCACGTTGCCGCCCTGGCTGCGGCACACGCCCATGGGCGTCTTCGCGCACTGCACCTTGCCGAAGTCGGTGACGCACCCGTAGCCGCAGCCCACCACCCCGTCGATGGTCTTGCACTCCGGCTCCGGCAGCCCAGCGCCAAAGGCCTTCACCACGTAGGCGGGCGGGTCGAAGCAGACGGCCTGACCGTCGATGACGGTGCACTTGCCCTGGAGCGTCTGGGCACACCGCACGCGCTGTCCATCCGACTTGCACGCATAGCCACAGGACACGTGCCCGTCGATGGAGCGGCACGTGGCGGTGGTCGCGTCGGGCTGCGAGGGCGGCGCGGCGAGCGTCAACGCCAGCACGGTCATCAGGGTCGCGAGCATGGACCGCATTGACCCCCAAGCTTCAGCGCGACGCAAGCAACCGGCCGGGACGGCGCGCCGTCCGGGTGATAAGCGGGCGCCACCCGCGGCGAGGAGGCGGGCCCCACCGTGGACCTGGACGTCAGCGCGTTGAAGCTGGTGCTGCTGTGTGTCGCCGCGCTGAGCGCGGGCTTCGTGGACGCCATCGCGGGAGGCGGCGGGCTCATCACCCTGCCGGCGCTGCTGACTGCGGGCCTGCCCGCGCACGTGGCGCTGGGCACCAACAAGGGGCAGTCCGTGTTCGGCTCGGGCGCGGCGCTGGTGCGCTTCGCGCGCGCGGGGCTCGTGGACAAGCAACTGGCCAAGGCGACGTTCCCCTTCGGCCTGATGGGCGCGTTCGGCGGCGCGGCGCTGGTGCTGCTGCTCAAGCCGGAGGTGCTCAAGCCGCTGGTGCTGGTGCTGCTCATCGCGGTGGCGGTGTTCCTCGCCTTCCGCCGCGCGCCGCCGAAGCGGGACGGCGTGGAGCCCTCGCCCCGGCCGCGCGCGCAGGCCATCGGCGCGCTCATTGCGCTCTGCATCGGCACCTATGACGGCTTCTTCGGCCCGGGCACCGGCACGTTCCTCATCGTGGCGTTCTCGTCGCTCCTGGGCCACGGGCTGGCGCGTGCGTCCGCGGACGCGAAGGTGGTGAACTTCGCCTCCAACCTGGCGTCGGTGACGCTCTTCGCGCTCCGGGGCGTCGTGCTGTGGAAGGTGGCGCTGCCCATGGCCGCGGCGCAGTTCACCGGCGCGTGGCTGGGCGCGCACATGGCGGTGAAGGGCGGCGACAGGCTGGTGCGCGTCGTGGTGCTGGGCGTGGTGGCCGCGCTGGTGCTGAAGCTGGGGCGCGACGTGTGGCTGGGCTGGGCGGCCTGAGGCAGGCGCGCCCGCCCCGGCCTTCAGCCGATGTGCACCAGCAGCGCCAGGCCCCGCTTCGCCACGGCGGCGGTGAACTTCTGGAGCTCCACGAAGTAGGAGAGCAGCTCCTCCAGCGGATCCACGTCCTCCGCCGGCTCCTCCTCGTCCCAGGTGCCGGGGTAGATGTCCTCCGCCTGGAGCCGCGCCGGGTCGAAGCGCTTGCGCAGGTCCTCCACGGAGGTCTTCTTCAGCGCCTCCGCCAGCGCCTTCACGGAAGGCGCGTCGAACACGCGCGCGGTGCCTTCATCCGACGGGATGTCGCCCACGTCCTCGCCGCCGCGCACCAGGAAGTCCAGGGGCGGCTTGCCCTCCCACGCGGTGCCGGTGAGCAGGTACTGGAGGCCGTGCCACGCCTCGCCGATGTCCAGCTCCAGGAACGCCGCGCCCTTCGCGTCGCCGAAGTCCTCCTCGTCCTCCAGGAAGGGCTCCAGCGACTCCGGCGCCTTCTGCAAGGCCTGGCGCTGCGTCTCGGTGGTGCTGCGCAGCGTGCAGAGCATCTCCATGGGGCGGCCTACTCCACGACGACGAGCTTGGCGTTGTTCTCCACGGCGGTGCCTTCCTTGGCGAACACCTCCGTGACCTTGCCGGCCTTGGGGCTCTTGAGCTCGTTCTCCATCTTCATGGCCTCCACGACCACGAGCCCCTGGCCCTCCTTCACCTCGTCGCCGACCTTGACCAGCACCTTCACCACCTTGCCGGGCATGGGCGCGAGGATGAGCTGGCGGCCCTCCACGGAGAAGCTGCCCGCGGCCGCGCGCATGCGCAGCTTGCGCTCATCCGCCACGTCGGTGCGGTTCACCTGCCCGCGCACCAGCGTGCCAATCTCGTCGCCGTTCTCCTCGAACTCGACGTTGTACGACTGGCCGTCCACCAGGAGCGACAGCGTGCCCTGGTCCACGGAGAGCGCGTCCACGTGGTATTCCTTGCCGTTCACCGTGAGCCGGTAGCGGTCCTGACCCAGTGACTCCAGGTCCACCGGCACCGACTCCTTCTGACCCTGCTGCTTCGTGAAGTAACGCATGGAGGAAAGGTCCTTCCTTGGGCTTGGGCAGGAAGTGGATCAGCGGCGGCGGCTCTTCAGCGCCAGGCGCCACGGGCTGATGCGGCCGCTGGCGTCACCGCCACCGCTGCGCGACGGGAGCGTCTTCGCGCGCTTCTGGTCGCGCTGGAAGGCGTGCAGCGTGCTCGCGAGCAGCGCCACCTCGCTGAGCTTGGGGTCCTCCTCGCCCAGGAGCTCCGTATGCTGGCGGGTGAGGAAGCTGGTGTCGTAGTCCCCGCCCACGAACTCCGGGTGGGACAGGATGCCGTGCAGGTAGCGGATGTTGGTGGTGATGCCCTTCACCACGTACTCGGACAGCGCGCGCTTGGCCCGCGCGATGGCCTCCTCGCGCGTGGCGCCCCACACGGACAGCTTGGAAATCATGGGGTCGTAGAAGTTGGGCACCGTGAAGCCCGCGAACACGCCCGAGTCGTCGCGCACGTTCGGGCCGCTCGGCACGCGCAGCGCGTGGATCTTCCCGGGGCTGGGCATGAAGTTGCGCGCCGGGTCTTCCGCGTACACGCGCACTTCGATGGCGTGGCCGCGCGGCGCGGGCGCCTCGAAGAGGGGGAGCTTCTCACCCTCCGCGGCGCGGATCTGCATGGCCACCAGGTCCAGGCCCGTGACCCACTCCGTCACCGGGTGCTCCACCTGGAGGCGGGTGTTCATCTCCAGGAAGTAGAAGTTGCGGTGCACGTCCACCAGGAACTCCACCGTCCCGGCGCCCACGTAGTTGACGGCCTTGGCCGCCTTCACCGCGACCTCGCCCATCTTCGCGCGCATCTCCGCCGTGAGGATGGGGCTGGGCGTCTCCTCGACCACCTTCTGGTGACGGCGCTGCGCGGAGCACTCGCGCTCGTTCAGGTGGATGGTGTTGCCGTACTGGTCGGCGAAGACCTGGATCTCCACGTGGTGGGGCTTCTCCAGGTACTTCTCGATGTAGACCGCGTCGTTGCCGAACGAGCTCATCGCCTCGCTCTTGGCGGAGCGCCACGCGGAGTCGAAGTCGGCCATGCCCTCCACGCGGCGCATGCCCTTGCCGCCACCGCCGCCGGCGGCCTTGAGCATGATGGGGAAGCCGATCTTCTGCGCGTACTCGCGCGCCTCCTCGATGGTGGCGATGGGCTCCGTGGTGCCGGGGACGACGGGCACGCCCGCCTTGATCATGTTCGCGCGGGCGCGGGTCTTCTCACCCATGGCGTCCATGGCGGCGGCCGGCGGACCGATGAAGGTGATGCCGGCCTTCTCGCAGGCGCGCACGAAGGACGCGTTCTCCGACAGGAAGCCGTATCCAGGGTGGATGGCGTCCGCGCCGGACTGCTTCGCGACCTCCAGGATGCGCTCCTGCACGAGGTAGCTCTCGCGCGAGGGCGGGGGCCCGACGAAGAAGGCCTGGTCGGCCGTGCGCACGTGCAGGGCGGAGCGGTCTGCTTCGGAGTACACCGCCACGGTGGCGATGCCGAGGTCCTTGCAGGTGCGCATCACCCGGATGGCGATCTCGCCGCGGTTGGCGACGAGCACTTTGCGGATCTTGGGCATGGGCGCCCGTCTAGCATGGGGCGCCCGGGATTGCCTGCCCCTACTTGCGCAGGTTCAGGTACTCATCCATCAGCTGCTTCGCCTGGGCGAGCTTCGCTTCCACGAAGCGGTCGTCCTCGTCCGGCTCCGGGGGCGTGGCGGGGTGCGCGGGGGCCTCCACGGGCTTGCCGTCCGGCCCGAAGTCCACCGCGGCGGCCAGCAGGTTGCGCGCCGCATTCCCGCTGAAGAGCCGGGCCAGGGCCGTCGTCTCCACGTCCAGCCAGCGCGCGGCCTGGCGCAGCACGTCCAGGTACTCGCCTTCCATGGCGCGCGGCGGACGGCTGGGGGCGGCCATGCAGACGCGCGCGTAGCTGTGCTCCCGGTCCACGTACATGCCCATGGAACGGTCGCGGAAGTCCTTGGAGAGGGCCTGCGTCATGGCGTCCAGGTGCTCCTCGGGGGAGGACACCTTGCCGGACGTCTTGCCGGAGACCAGGGGAATCTCCGCCACGTGCCAGCCACAGTCGGCCAGGGCTTCCGGACGGGACTCCACCCACTTGACCTCCGGCGTGGGCAGGTCCAGCCCCTCGCACACGCCCTTCAGCGTCTGACGCAGGGCGGTGAGGTTTCCTTCGACGTCGGAGAGGAACAGGACGAGTCGGCGCTGCTGGGACACGTGGGGGGCTCCTTGAGTGGCCCCGTGAAAGCCCCGGCGTTACCTCAGAATTTCCGGAAGAAGCGACGCCCGCCTGCTCTCCAGACGGCGGGAGGCCCGCGGGCGGGCGCCGGACTTCTCCGGGACTACTTCTACAGAGGGATGTTGCCGTGCTTGCGGGGCGGGTTCTCCTGCCGCTTGTCCTTGAGCATCTCCAGCGCGCGGATGACCTTGGCGCGGGTCTCCTCCGGGCGGATGACCTCGTCGATGTAGCCCAGCTCCGCCGCCTTGAACGGGTTGGCGAACTTGTCGCGGTAGTCGTCCGTGAGCTTCTTGCGCTCGGCGTTGGCGTCCTGGGCCTTGAGCAGCTCGTTGCGGAAGATGATGTTCACCGCGCCCTCCGGGCCCATCACGGCGATCTCCGCGGTGGGGTAGGCGTAGTTGATGTCCGCGCGGATGTGCTTGGACGCCATGACGTCGTACGCGCCGCCGTAGGCCTTGCGGGTGATGAGCGTGATCTTCGGGACGGTGGCTTCCGCGTACGCGTAGAGCAGCTTGGCGCCGTGGGTGATGATGCCGCCCCACTCCTGGTCGGTGCCGGGGAGGAAGCCGGGCACGTCCACCAGGGTGAGCAGGGGGATGTTGAAGCAGTCGCAGAAGCGCACGAAGCGCGCGGCCTTCACGCTGGCGTCGATGTCCAGGCAGCCGGCGAGCACCGCGGGCTGGTTGGCGACGATGCCCACGCTCTTGCCGTTCATGCGCGCGAAGCCGACGACGATGTTCTTCGCGAAGTGCTCCTGCACCTCGAAGAAGTGCTTGGAGTCCACGATGGCGCGGATGATCTCCTTGATGTCGTAGGGCTTGTTCGGGTTCGCCGGGACGATGGTCTTCAGCGACTCCTCGGCGCGGAACGGGTCGTCCTCGCACGGCTGGGCGGGCGGGTCCTCCTGGTTGTTGGAGGGCAGGTACGAGAGCAGCTCGCGCGTCATCGCGATGGCGGCCTGCTCGTTCTCCGCGGCGAAGTGGGCCACGCCGGACTTCTGGTTGTGCGTGAGCGCGCCGCCCAGGGACTCCTTGGAGACCTCCTCGTGCGTCACCGTCTTGATGACGTCCGGGCCGGTGATGAACATGTACGACGTGTCCTTCACCATCATGATGAAGTCCGTGATGGCGGGCGAGTACACCGCGCCGCCCGCGCACGGCCCCAGGATGAGCGAAATCTGGGGGACGACGCCGGACGCCAGCGTGTTGCGCAGGAAGATGTCCGCGCGTAGCCGGCCAGGCTCTCCACGCCTTCCTGGATGCGCGCGCCGCCGGAGTCGTTGAGCCCGATGACCGGCGCGCCCACGCGGGTGGCCAGGTCCATGATCTTGCAGATCTTCTGGGCGTAGGCGCCGGAGAGCGAGCCGCCGAAGACGGTGAAGTCCTGGGCGAAGACGAAGACCTGGCGGCCCTCCACCGTGCCGTAGCCGGTGACGACGCCGTCGCCCAGAATCTTCTTGTCGCCCATGCCGAAGTCGTGGCTGCGGTGGGTGACGAACTTGTCCAGCTCGCTGAAGGAGCCGGGGTCGAGGAGCAGGTCGATGCGCTCGCGGGCCGTGAGCTTGCCGGCCTCGTGCTGCTTGGCGATGCGGTCGGCACCGCCGCCCTGCTCGGCCTGCTGCTCCATCTGCTGGAGCCGTGCGCGCAAGGGATCGTTCTCGGGGGTCGTGGCCATGGGACGGCGCTCTAACACGATTGGAAGTCGGTGGCAGCGCTTCCCTTGCCTCTGGAGGGGGGGACGGACGGCCATGCCCCGGGTGCACGCGGTGGAGACGGGACGGAAGTTCAGGATTTCCGACACCGCGTCCGGGGCAGGCGCGGGGGACCAGGGAGGCTGGCGATGCGTGCGAGGCCGGGGACACTGCGGGTGGGAGCGTTCCGGGGGGTGCCCATCCGGGTCCATTTCTCCCTGCTGGTGGCGCTGCCGCTGCTGGCGCTGTCGTTCAGCGCGGCGCTCCAGCAGGCGGCGGAGACGGCGGACGTGCCACCGGCCGCGCTGGGCGGGCACCCGTGGGCGTGGGGGCTGGCGGTGGCGGTGGGGCTGTTCCTGTCCGTGCTGCTGCACGAGATGGCGCACACCTTCTACGCGCTCCGGCATGGCGGTGAGGTGCACGGCATCACGCTGATGATCGTCGGGGGCGTGTCGGAGCTGGCGGAGGTGCCCAAGCGTCCCCGGGACGAGGCCCTGATGGCGCTGGTGGGGCCGCTGACGAGCCTGGGCCTGGCGACGCTCCTGGGCGTGTTGACGTGGGGGGTGCACGGCCTGGGGCTGTTCCAGGTGCAGTTCGCGCTCTTCACGCTGGCGATGCTCAACGCGGTGCTGGGGGTGTTCAACCTGCTGCCGGCGTTCCCCATGGACGGGGGGCGCATCGTGCGCGCGGCGCTGACGCCCCGGCTGGGCATGGTGCGCGCGACGAAGGTGGCGGCGGGGCTGGGGCGGGTGTTCGCGGTGGCGTTCGGCGTGTGGGGCCTGGTGACGCTGAACCCGTTCACGCTGGTGGTCGCCTTCTTCGTGTTGATGGGCGCGGAAGGGGAGTCGCGGCAGGTGCGGATGAAGGCGCTGCTGGAGCGCGAGCGGGTGGAGGCGCTGATGACGCCCCGGATGGTGGGCGTGGACCTGGACCTGTCGATGCAGGACGCGCACCAGGCCATGAGGCGCGAGCACCTGGGCATGCTGCCGGTGACGAGCGCGGGGCGACCGGTGGGGCACGTGACGTGGGCGGCGGTGCAGGCGGTGCCGGAGGCGCAGCGTGGGGGCTACATGGTGCGCGACGCGATGGAGGACGGCGTGGTGGCGGAGCTCTCCGAGGACGGATGGACGGCACTGCGGAGGATGGCGGAGGCGGGCGTGCCGCTGGTGGCGGTGGTGGACGAGGAGGGGCTGCTCGCGGGGACGCTGGGCTGGAATGACATCCAGCGGGGCCTCACGCGGGCGGAGGCGGCGGAGCGCAACGGGTCGCGGACGGGGTGGCCGCGCGAGCGGACGGCGTAGGGACCGGGGCGTTCCTGTATCCTGGCGCCCATGAAGGACGCGTACATCGTTCTGGATTACTCGGCGCTGGAGACCCAGCTGTCCAGCGTCATGACGCCCCACCTGAAGGGGTACGTGACGGCGAAGGCCCGGGCCGCCCATGGGACCAAGTACTTCAACGCGTACAGGGCCACGGAGCCCGTCGGCTTCGTCTGCGACATGAGGCAGCCCCTCAAGGCGCTCCACGACGCCATCCAGTTCATCAAGGGGCGGCTTTCGAGCATCCGCACCAGCCAGGTGAAGATCCTCATCGCGGGTCACGGTCAGTTCAACGAGAACCGCGGCATCGTCCAGGGCGGCGCGAGCGGCACGATGCTCGGCGTGGCGAACGAGCGCATCGCCGAGCACGTCCAGCGCATCACCTCCGCGCTCCAGGGACAGTGGATCCAATGGACCCTCTCCCTGTGCGTCTGCTTCGCCGCGAGGCCCAAGACCGGCTACGCGGACCGCGTCACCCAGGACAGCGACGTGGAGGACAGCATGGCCGGTCAGCTGGCCCGGCTGCTGCGCAAGAAGCTTCCGGACTTCACCCTCAAGGCGAACTTCACCCCGGTCAGCATCGGGGACTCCGGGCACCTCAAGGCCAATCTGGAGCAAAGCCAGCTGCGCAAGTTCAGGCTCAAGCAGGCGGAGGAGCTGGCGCGCAACCAGTACGCGCGCGGCTACGCGTTCTGGAGCAACCTGGACTCGACGGAGCCGATGCCGCTCTGGAGCATGTGCTTCACCAGCGTGTATGCCTTGAAGGAGGACGAGGTCTCCGACGAGAACGTGACCTCCGCCGAGCTCCAGGAGTCCTTCCGCCATGAGTTCCTGCAGCTGGCGGAGGGCATCGCCGCGACGGATGCGGAGTTCGCGGAGTCGCTGGAGCGCAACGCGGAGGCGCTGGGTGACATCCTGAACTACCGCCTGGTGGACCTGCGCGTGCAGGCGCACCAGTCCAGCAGCATCGAGAAGGCGAACAAGGTCGTGTGGACGTGCACCAAGGGCCAGCTCTCCCACACGGTGACGATCCGGGAGGCGTAGGGTGGCGGACGCCGTGGTCTACGACGTGATCATCGCGGGGGGCGGGCCGGTCGGCCTGTTCCTCGCCTGCGAGCTGCGGCTCGCGAAGCGCTCCGTGCTGGTGCTTGAACGCCTGGAGGATCCGCACTCACCCCTGAAGCGGTTCCCGTTTGGAAGGCGAGGCCTCTGGGGTCCGAGCATCGAAGCGTTCTACCGGCGCGGACTGCTGGAGCAACTCGCGCCGCGAACCGCGGCCAACCTCCGCGGGCCGGCGGGCCACTTCGCGGGCATCCCGTTCGACTTCAGCCACATCGATTCGTCGCGGTGGACGTACCGGCTCCCGGGGCCGGCCGACACCCAGTTCGGGAGCGAGATGGAGCAGCTCGAGCGCGTCCTCGCCGCTCATGCGCTCGCCCTCGGGGTCGAGATCCAGCGCGGCCAGGAGGTCGAAGGCTTCGAGGCTTCGGAAGATGAAGTCACCGTCCGTGCCGGTGGGCAGCGGTTTCGCGCGCGCTGGCTCGTGGGGTGCGACGGCGGCCGCAGCATCGTCCGCAAGCAGGGGGGCTTCGAGTTCGTCGGGACCGAGCCTGAGTTCACGGGGTACTCGGTCCACGTGGAGGTCGCGGATCCGGAGAAGCTCCGGCCGGGCCGTCATTACACGCCGACCGGCATGTACACCCAGGGGCAGCCCGGGGTGATCGCGATGGCCGACTTCGACGGCGGCGCGTTCCATCGCACCCAACCCATCACGCTCGAGCACGTGCAGGCGGTCCTTCGACGCGTGTCCTGCACGGACGTGACCGTCAAGGCGATGCATGTCGCCACGACCTGGACCGACCGCGCGTATCAGGCAACGACCTACCGCAAGGGACGGGTGTTGCTGGCGGGCGACGCCGCGCACATTCATTCACCGCTGGGCGGCCAGGGCTTGAACCTGGGACTTGGCGACGCGATGAACCTGGGGTGGAAGCTCGCCGCGACCCTCCGGGGGGATGCCCCCGAGGGTTTGCTCGACAGCTACACCCTGGAGCGGCACCCGGTGGGGGCGCGCATCCTGGATTGGTCGCGGGCCCAGGTCGCGTTGATGCGACCCCAGCCTGCTTCCCGCGCGCTCGAAGCCATCCTCCGCGACCTCATCGACACGCGCGACGGCGCGACCTACTTCGCGGAGCGTGTCTGGGGTGTGTCCATTCGCTACGGCCTCGGCGAGGAACACCCGCTGGTGGGCCGCAGCTGCCCGGACTTCGAGCTGGAGGATGGAACGAGGCTCGGCACGCTGCTTCGGGATGGACGCGGTCTGCTGTTGGACTTCGGCCGTGAAGCGCCGCTCCAGGCGCTGGATGGCCATTGGGGCGAGCAGGTCCGGTATGTGGCTGGCGACGCCAGGGAGCGCCGTGGAGTGAGCGCGCTGCTCGTGCGGCCGGATGGGTTCGTCGCCTGGGCGAGCGATACAACTTCCCAGCCCGAGGAAGTCACGGACGCCGCGGCGAGGTGGTTCGCGCGCCGCGGCTGACAAGCAGCACGGCCCTTCAGTTCTTCTCCGGCAGCGACCAGTTCAGCTGGAAGCGGTGCGAGCCATTGGGCGCGCTGTCCAGCCAGCCGGTGATGCTGTCGCTCTTCGCGAGCAGGGGGCCCAGTTCCGTGCTCGCGCCGAAGAACGCGGCCAGCTGCTGGTCTCCCATCACGTCCATCAGCGACACCTGGGACAGGCCGCGCGCCACCTTCTTCGGATCCAACGTGAACTCCACCGCGCGCTTCAGCGGCCCGCCCTTCTCCGGCAGCGCCGCGAGCATCGCCTGCGTCACCGTGGAGTCGTTGCCGAAGACGAGCTGCTTGCCCTTGAGCCGCACGTAGACGCTGCCGCCCTTGGCCTCCATCGCGTAGCCGTCCTCCAGCGCCTTCACGCCGGGGAACTTCGCCAGCGGGGCCAGCGCCGCCTTCACCGCCGCCGCGTCCGTCACCTCCGCCGCCAGCGCCTGCTTCGCCGCGAAGAAGCGCACCTCCGGCTTGCGCAGCGACCCCTTCACCGCCACCGAGTCCACCCCGAACAACACCTGCCCCGTCATCTGCTTCGCCAGCGCGTCCGTCACCGCCTTCACGTCGTCGGCGGGGCACGCGGGACACACCGACCGCACCGCGCCCGCCACGGACTCCACCGCCTGCGCCACGCCCGTCGGCGCCACCTGCGCGCGCGCGAACAGCAGTCCCGCGGGTGCCATGGCGCCGTAGGGGCTGGTGCCCCTGGCCTGGAAGGGCGGCAGGGGCAGCTTCGTCGCCGTGCCCTCCACCTTCAGCCCCGTCGCCGTGCCGTCCAGCGCCACCACGCCGTCCTTCGTGGACACGAACAGCACCCCCGGCAGCGTGGCCATCCGCGCGTCCGCCGCCGGAGCCTTGAGCGCCACCAGCTTCGCGGCCTCCTTGCGGAGCGCTTCGTCGGAGTCCGTGCTCAGGAAGGCGCAGGCCTCCTGGCCCTTGATGACGTAGCCCCCGAAGCCTCCCGTGGCGCTGGGTGCGCGCAGCGTCGTCACGCCCTTCACCGTGCCCGCCCTCACGTCGCCGTTGCGCGCGAGCACGTTCGCGGCCGCTTCCTGGAACACCTTCGGGTCCTTCACCCGCGTGCACGCGATGCGGCCGTCCTGCCGCATGGACACGGACAGCGGCCCCGTCGCGTCGATGCCCAGCGCCTCCAGCGCCTCCGGCTTCGAGAGGTCCAGCTGGAGGATGGGGTGCAGCTCGCCGCTCCACGACGCCGGGCTCAGCATCTGCGAGTACGCCCCCGCCCGCGTCAGGAACGCGTTCAACCCCTGCACCTGGTCGAGCTGGGGGATGTGGAGGACCGTCACCGTCGAGGCGGCGACGCGAGGCGCGGGTGCGGCCGCCAGCGTGGCGGCAAGAGCGAGGGCGAGCATGCCCCCACCTGAAAGCGCCCCACCGTCCCTGTCAAGGCACTCCCACCCGGGACGCCCACCACCAACGTCCGCAAGGCGCCCCGCCCGCCCTACGCGGGCAGCCGCCCCGTGTTGGCCCAGTCAATCATCCGCTCCGCCAGCTCCTCCGCGTTGCGGCGCAGGTAGGCCAGCTGCAGCACCTCGTCGTCCGTGCACGCCAGCGCCATGCGCACCCGCACGCTGTCCACGAAGCGCAGCACCTGCCCGATGCTCAGCGACGCCCGGTCCTCCAGCACCCCCGCGAAGCGCGCCACGTCAGCCTCCACCGCGCAGCCCTCCGCCAGCAGCGCCGCCACCAGCGCGGACCTGGGCACCCGGTGCTCGCGCGACCGCCCGTCCTGGAGCTGGCGCCGCCACGGCTGCGCCTCCCACCGCGCCCCGCCGGTGCCCACGGGCTCGGGCCCACCCTGTGTCCGCGACTCCATCGCTTGCAGCATCAGCGCCCCCTCTTCCAGGACCAGGGTCCGTCCTCGGGCATGACCGGCGTCGGGCCTCCGCACCCCGCGCGGGCTGGAGGCTTTGCTGGAAAAACGCCTTGGTCCTGCTTTCTTGACGGCCCCGAGGGACGTTCGAACTGTCATGCGCGGACACCTCCGTCAGGTCTGCTTTGAGGGAATTGTCGGAAGGGGTCCCGCGTGGCTCGGGGACGGGGGGCGGGGGCGGATGTCTTCCCGGGGACAGTGGGTGGCCCCGGGGACGGATTGGGCCGGACCCCGGATTTCCCGCATCGTTCGGAGTCCTGGTTCCGGGGGGCGGGGTCGTCGGCCGCGTCCTTGCCGGAACCGTCACGGCCTTCCGGGGGGAAGCCATCCATGTCGAACCTGCTCGACCTGCCGCGTCAGGCGTTGATGGATTTGCGCTCGCGTCTCAGCCACCTGCCGCTCGTGTCCCACCTGCACCGGCGGCACGCGCCCAACAGCCTGGCCCTGTCCAGCCCCGCGCCGCAGGACTCGGTGCTGGCGGACCCGCAGCGCGTGGAGATGTGGCGCCGCGCGGTGGAGCGCTACGTGCGCCCCAACCAGGTGGTGGTGGACGTGAAGACCGGCACCGGCCTGCGCACCTTCCTGGCCGCGCACCAGCAGCCTCGCAAGCTGTACGCGGTGGATGACTCGCGCCTGCTGGACACCACGCAGTGGGTGGCCCGCCGCAACGGCCTGGACCGCATCGCCTTCGTGCGCGAGCCCACCTGGCACTTCCAGCCGCCGGAGAAGGCGGACGTGCTGCTTCACGAGCTTCTGGGGGATGCGCTGCTGGACGCGGGGCTGGTGCCGCGGATGCTGGATTTGCGCTCGCGGCTGCTCAAGCCGGGGGGCCGCATCCTCCCCAACCGCTTCGAGGTCTTCGTGGAGCCGGTGCAGCTTCGCGAGGAGGCGTGCGTCCCGTTCATCTGGACGCAGCACCTGCCCCACGTGGACTTCCGCTGCCTCCAGTCCCTGCGCGAGGCGATGAGCCCGTCGTACTTCACGCGCCTGGTCCGCTCCTACGAGGTGGACCACCTGCTGTGCGAGCCGGAGCCCGCGTTCGGGTTCGACCTGGAGACGATGCGCGCGGACGCGCTGCCTTCGCGCGTGCACATCCGGCGGCCGGTGGAGGAGGACGGGCGGGTGGACGGCTTCTGCCTGTTCTACAAGGTCGCCTTCGACGCGGAGCTGGCCTTCGACGTGTCCCCGCTGCGCGAGCGCAACACCACGGCGATGACGCTGCTGCGCGTGGAGCCCCGCGAGTTCAGCCGCTACGACACGCTGGACTTCGAACTGGAGCTGCCCAATCCGTCCGACCCGCGCACCTGGCGGTGGCAGTTCACCTGACGGCAGTGCCGGAGCCTGGAGTGATGCCCGGTGGACAGCCTTGCCGCCGCCGGGTGTCGCCGCAGGTGGGCGCACTGCCTAGCTTGCACTCCACATGCGACCGTACCGGCTCCTCGTCCTGCTCCTCGTGTCCGCCGCCGCGCTGCCCGCGGCGGCCCAGGCTCCGCGCACCGTGGCGGGCGTGTGCGGCCGCACCAACTGGGTCTGCGTGTCGGAGTGCATCGACGCGGAGTGCGTCGACAAGTGCCTGCGCGAAGGGTGCGAGGACGCGCTCAAGCGGCTGAAGGCCTGCACCAGCAAGGCGGCCTGCGCGCCGGACGACACGGCGTGCGCGGCGAAGTCGTGCGGGCTCACCTGCCAGAAGTCCTTCGAGCCCGCGCCCAAGAGCCCGGAGAAGCTGGTGGCCAACCCGTGCGAGGGCGACAAGGCCCCCAGGGGCACCCCGGTCCCCAAGGAGCTGGTGGGCACGTGGGTGCTGTCCGCGGCGAGCATCCCGGACGTGGACCAGGGCCGGGAGGAGCGCATCGACGTGCAGCCCCGGTCCGACTACGCGCGGGCGCTCCAGTTGACCCCCGACGGGTGCTTCGTGCTGCGCACGAAGCTGGATGACGCGACGCTCGGGCGCGGCAGCACGCTGGACGTGCGCGCGTGGGGCAGGGTGGAGGTGAAGGAGGTGAAGGACAAGAAGCACCTGGCGCTGCGCACGCAGGACGGGCAGGCCGTGGGCCCGGTGTGCGGCAAGGAGCGCGTGGTGCCCCTGGCCAGCGGCAAGTTCAAGGGTGGCGAGTTCACGTACGCCATCGAGGAGAAGGACTCGCTGGTGCTCACGGTGCCGGGCGCCACGCGGCAGACGTTCCAGTTCGAACGGGAGAAGCAGGAAGCGCCGGAGCCTCAACCCAAGCCTTGAGGAGGACCTTGCCCCCACGGGGCGCACGGGTGAGAAGGACGCCATGGCAGGCCGCGAGCGGATGGCGAGCATGGACGCGGCGTGGCTCCAGATGGAGGAGCCCGCGAATTTGATGATGATCACCGCGGTGCTGTGGTTCGACGGCGCCGTGGACCGCGAGCGGCTGCTCACGGTGCTGCGGGAGCGGCTGGTGGAGCGCTACCCGCGCTTCCGGCAGCGGGTGGTGCCCGGGCCCCTGGGCGCGCCGCACTGGGAGGACGCTCCGGACTTCAAGCTGGAGGAGCACCTGTCCACGCTGCGCGTGCCGGCGTCGACGGGACTCGCGGGGCTGGAGGCGCTCGTCGGGGACTGGATGGGCGTGCCGCTGGAGCGCTCGCGTCCGCTGTGGCAGTTCCACCTGGTGCACGGCGCGCGGGGCGGCGACGTGCTGCTCGCGCGGCTGCACCACTGCATGGCGGACGGCATCGCGCTGGCGCGGGTGCTGCTGTCGCTCACGGATCCGGTGGACGCGGCGGGGACCCCCGAGAGCACGGAGGCCCCGGAGGTCTGGAGTGAAGGCGCTCCGGCCGAAGCGGCTCGGCAGCCCCAGGCTCCGGGATGGATGCGGCTCGCCCGGAGCGCACGCTCGGCGCTGCGCAAGGGCGCGGAGTTGGTGCGCGAGCCCATCCTCGCGGGGGACCTCGTGCGCGAGGGCGCGAAGGGCGCGGCGGCGCTGGGCAAGCTGCTGGTGCTGCCTCCCGACCCGCGCTCTCCGCTGCGCGGACCGCTGGGCACCCGGAAGCGGGCCGCGTGGTCGGAGCCCATCGCGCTGGAGCGGGTGAAGGCGGTGGGCCGCGCCCTGGGCGGCACGGTGAACGACGTGCTGCTCACGGCGGTGACGGGCGCGCTGCGGCGCTACCTGGCCACGCGGGACGCGCCGCTGGAGGACGTGCACGCGCTGGTGCCGGTGAACCTGCGGCCGCTGGACGCGCCGGTGCCGCGCGAGCTGGGCAACCGCTTCGGCGTGGTGTTCCTGCGGCTCCCCGTGCACCTGGCGGAGCCCCGCCGCCGGCTCCGCGAGGTGGCCAAGCGGATGGAGCACCTCAAGCGCTCGCCGGAGGCCGTGCTGACGTCGGGCATGCTGGAGCTCTTGGGCCACACGCCCGCGGCGCTGGAGCGCGCCGTCGTGGACGTGATGGGCACCAAGGCGTCGCTCGTCGCCACCAACGTGCCCGGGCCCCGCCAGCCGGTGGCGCTCGCGGGCACCCGGCTGGAGGGACTCACGTTCTGGGTCCCCCAGGCCGGCCACGTGGGCCTGGGGGTGAGCCTCTTCAGCTACGCGGGGCAGGTGACCGTGGGCGTGGCCTCGGATGCGTCACGCGTCCCGGACCCGGGGGCCCTCGTCTCCGCGTTCCAGGAGGAGCTGGCCGCGCTGGAGACGACGGTCCCCTGAGCCCTACTTCGCGAAGAGCTTGCTCGGGTCGTACTTGCCGCGCACGTCCTTGAGCTTCGCGCGGATGGCGTCCGGCCACGCGCTGTCGAAGTGCTCCGCGGACTGGACCTTGCCCATGAAGTTGATGGTCATCTCCGGCGACAGCCACGGCTTCAGCTCCGCGCGCAGGCCCTGCGTGGCGCCGGGGAGCACCGTGTCGAACAGCGGCGGGTGCATGCCCACCAGGCCGATGATGAAGTTGCCGCCGCGGCCGCCCACCGCCGAGCCGCCCGCCACGTCCCTCCAGCTGGCGCCGCCCAGGTGGCGGATCTCCAGCATGAAGTACGGCGTCTGCACGCCCGCGCCCACGTGGCGCAGCACCGTGGCCGCGAAGTCCTGGTCCACGTGGGTCAGCATCATGCCGTTGGTCCACACGGGGGTGGGCTGATCCGGCTCATTGTGGATGCGCGCCATCTGGGACGCGGGCAACTCGCCCAGCATGTCCAGGTAGACAGGGGCCAGCGCGCGCAGGGGCGCCGCGAGCTTCGCGCCGTCCTCGACGGAGCCCGGGTACGCGAAGCGCAGGTTGATGACCGTGCGGCCGCGCAGCGGGGGCGGGATGAAGTCGAACGGCGGGAAGCGCATGACGGCGATGCTCGTGGACACGCGCGCGTCCGCCTCCGACGTCCACTTCACCCAGCCGCGCAGCACGGCCTCGATGTGCTGCTCCTCGAAGAAGAGGCTGCCCGCGTACAGCGAGCGCAGCTCCACCAGCTTGAGCTTCACCTCCGTCACGATGCCGAAGCCGCCCTTGCCGCCGCGCAGCGCCCAGAACAGGTCCGGGTGGTGCGCGGCGCTCGCCTGGACCGTCTCTCCGTCGCTGGTGACGACCGTGTAGCCCACGACGTAGTCGGAGCTGACGCCGTGGCTGCGGACGAGGGGCCCCAGGCCGCCGCCCAGCAGGTAGCCCACCACGCCCACGTTCGTGGACGAGCCGGCGACGGGCGCCAGGCCGTGCTTCGCGGCCTCCGCGATGACCGGCTCCCAGCGCGCGCCCGCGCCGATGGTGGCCGTGCGCGCCGCCGCGTCGATGCTCACCTGGTTCAGCGCCTTCGTGGAGAGGAGCACGCCGGAGGTGACGGACGCGTACGTCCCGTGCCCCGTGGCCTGCACCGCGACGGGCAGGCGGTTCTCCCGCGCGAAGCGGAGGGCCTCCGCCACGTCCTGCGTGGACTTCACCGCCACCACGTACTGCGGCGTGTGCTGGACCAGCACGTTGAAGCCGGCGCACTCCGGGCCATAGCCCGCGTCGCTGGGGGTGTAGACGGGGCCGCTCACGCGGCTGGCGAGGGTCTGGGTCATGGGGCGTTGCTCCTTCGTGTCAGCCAACCCTTGCGGGTCGGGAGGGGGACTCGAGTGAGGTGCGGTGCCACGTCGAGGGAGTACGAGCGCGAAGCAGCATAAACCTGGAAGTCCGGTTCGTACACGGAAGCGCTCCGTGAAGACACGGCCCGGGCTTCAGAGGGCCGGCCTCCCGCCACCCCTACGACAGGCCGTGCTCCTCCAGCTTGTTGTAGAGCGTGCGCCGGCTGACCCCGAGCAGCCGCGCCGCCAGCGTGCGGTTGTCGCCCGCGCGCTTCAGCGCATCCACCAGCGCCTCCTTCTCCACGTCCTTGCGCCGTGACTCCAGCGTGACGGAGTCGGACGGAGGCAGCGGCGCGGCGACGGGCGGCGGCGCGATTCCCGGCTGGCGCGACAGCTCCCGCGCCACGTCCGCGCCGGTGAGCACGGGCCCGTCGGAGAGCACCACCAGCCGCTCCAGGAAGTTCTGCAATTGGCGCACGTTGCCGGGCCACGGCTGGGCCTGGAGCGCGCGCAGCCCGTCGTCGCTCAAGCTGAAGGGCGGCCGGCCGTTGGTCCTGGCGTGCACGTCCAGGAAGTGGCGGGCGAGCAGCGCGATGTCCTCCGGCCGCTCACGCAGCGTGGGCAGCCAGAGGGGCACCACGTTGAGCCGGTAGAAGAGGTCCTCGCGGAAGGTGCCCCGGCGCACGCCGTCCTCCAGCGCCTGGTGCGTGGCCGCGACGAAGCGCACGTCGACCTTCACGGTCTGCGTGCCGCCCAGCCGTTCGAACTCGCGCTCCTGGAGCACGCGCAGGAGCTTCACCTGCACGGCGGGGGACACGTCGCCAATCTCGTCCAGGAACAGCGTGCCGCCGTGCGCCAGCTCCACGCGGCCGGGCTTGCGCGTCGCCGCGCCGGTGAAGGCGCCCTTCTCGTAGCCGAACAGCTCGCTCTCCAGGAGCGTGTCCGGGAGCGCCGCGCAGTGCAGCTTCACGAACGGCCCCGCGCGCCGGGGGCTGCCCTCGTGCAGGGCGCGCGCGGCCAGCTCCTTGCCGGTGCCGGACTCGCCGCGGAGCAGCACCGTGGCGGTGCCCTGGGCGGCCTTCACCAGCAGGGCCTTCACCTCCGTCATCGCGCGGCTTGAGCCCATCAGCAGGCCGTCCAGCGCCTTGCCCCCGGCGCGCGCGGGTTCGGGCGTGTGGCTCGCCTGGAGCAGCGCCTTCTTCAGCGTGAAGAGGAGCTCCTCGCGGTCGAAGGGCTTGAGCACGAAGTCCGCCGCGCCCGCCTTCATCGCCTCCACGGCCAGCGGCACGGTGCCGTGCGCGGTCATCAGCAGCACGGGCACGTCCGGCCAGCCGCGCCCCACCTCCGCGAGCAGCTCCATGCCGCTCATGCCCGGCATGCGCACGTCGCTCAGCACCACGTCGATGGGCCGGCGCGCGAGCAGGGCCAGGGCGTCCTTCGCGCTGGACGCCGGGTGCGGGGTGAGGCCCGCCTGGGTGAGCAGCGCGCCCAGCACCTTGAGCAGCGCGGGATCATCGTCGACCACCAGGACGTGGCCCTTCAGTGCGTCGCTCACGCGGCTTCTCCCTCGGATGACTGCGCCGCCGGGGCGGGCGTTGCCGGCAGGCGCAGGCGGAGGATGGTGCCACGGCCCTCGCCGCTCGTCAGGGACGCGGTGCCGCCGTGCGCCTCCGCCACGCGCCGCACGAAGGCCAGGCCCAGGCCGCTGCCCGTGGCCTTGGTGGTGTAGAAGTCGTCGAAGGCGCGCTCGCGCGTGCGCGCGTCCATGCCGCTGCCGGTGTCCTGCACCTCCACCACCACCGCGTCGCCGTCCTGCCGCGTGCGCACGGTGAGGGTGCCGCCCGCGGGCATGGCCTCGAAGGCGTTGCGCACCAGGTTCTCCAGCGCGTTGGCGAGCAGGTCCTCGTCGCCCGCGCACTCGGGCAAGCCGAGGGCGAGGTCCTTCTGGAGCTCCACCGCGCCCGGGGTCGCGAAGGCCTGGAGCGACAGCACGCCCTCCACCAGCCGGTTCAAATCCAACGGCCGGCGCAGCGGCTCCACGCGCGCGAGGCGCTGGTACGTGCCCGCCACGCGGTCCAGGCGCTCCACCTGCTCCAGCAGCAGGTCCAGGAAGTCCCCGTGCGCGTCCCAGGAGTGGCCGCGCGCGTGCTCTTCTTTCAAGTACTGCGCGGCGCCCTTGAGCGCGGCGATGGGGTTCTTCAGGTCGTGCGCCATCTGCGCGGAGAAGCGCCCCAGCGTGGCCAGCTGCTCCAGGCGCTCGCGCTGGGTGACGAAGCCGGTGACGACGCGCCGGGCCGCCGCGAGCAGCGCGAAGGTGATGGCGGTGGTGCCCACGACGAGCGCCCCGGACTCGGCGGCGAAGACGCGGAAGAGGGTGAGGTAGGCCAGCACGCCCACCAGCGCGAGCACGACGGCGTGCATGGCCGCGCTCGTGGCGCGCGCGTCCTGTCCGAAGAGCTGGAAGCGCAGGGACACGATGGCCATCACCGGCAGGCCCAGCAGCGTGCCCACGTTGCCCAGCTTCGGCACGGGCAGGGCCATGTCCGCCGCCAGGTCCGTGAGCAGCAGCGCGACGAGCAGCGTGAGCCCCAGCACCACCAGGCCCGCTCGCGCCCGCTCCTCCTGCGAGCCCGTGCGGCGCAGGTGCCGCGTGAGCAGCACGAAGCCCGTGGTGAGGATGGGGATGACGCCGACGGCGACCGCGAGCCCGAAGCCGAAGGTGTTGATGCGCTCCTCCAGCGCGGGCACGCCCATGGCGACGAGCATGGTCAGCGCGAGCGCGCCCATCACCGCGTAGGTGCCGTACATGGCCCAGGCGGAGCGGCGGCGGCGGCCCACGAACGCGAGGATGAAGTGCACCGCGCACGGCAGCGTCATCAGCGCCGCGGCGAAGCCCATCAACCGCCAGCCGGAATCTCCAGAGCGCGCCAGCCCGAAGGCGGAGAAGTTCCAGGAGGACAGCGCGATGGACAGGAGCGACAGCGGCAGCGCGAGGGGGCTCTTTCCCACTCGGGCGAGCGCGATGCCGGCAAGGGCAAGCTGCCCCGCGCAAGCCAGCAGGCTGACCCACATGGCGCCCGTCATCGCGAGCCTTCGTGGCTCGGCACCCGGGTAGGTGCGATGCCGGCGAGGGGCCGCTGCCCCGCGCATGTCCGCCGGCTCGGCCACATGGCGCCCGTCATCGCGCGCCTCCGTGGCTCAGAGCATGCCCAGCCGGCGGGCATTGGCGGGGTCCACCGCCGCGGACTCCCAGCGCCGCACCGCGGCCTCGCGCTCCGCGTCGGGCGCGTCCGCGTAGTAGCCCAGCGTGTCGTGCAGGGCGCGGCTGAGCTCCTCGATGGCGGCGAGCCGCACGTCCAGCTCACGATGGCGCAGCGCGGCCACCAGCCAGTCCGCGCGGCGGCGGCTGCGGTTCTCCGCCCACCACGCCGACCACTGGCGAGGCTGGAGGCCCAGCGTGGCGCGGGTCACTTCGCGCAGCGCCTCCGCCGCGGCCTGCGCGCACATCGCGTCGTCGCTGCCGGTGAGGTTGATGAGGCCCTCGATGGCGTCGCGGTCGTGCAGCGTGCCCAGGGCGCGGGCCGCCAGCGAGCGGCGCAGGGCGTCCCGGCTGGCCAGCTCCTGGCGCAGGTCGCGCAACGACGCGTCCAGGCGCGGCAGGTGCTTGAGGGCGGCGGCGGCGACCCGCGCGGCGCTGGAGATGTCCGGCTCCATGTCGAACAGGCCGCGCAGCACGCCGTCCACCAGCTCCGCGTAGGGCAGGTTGCCCGCGGTGAGCAGCGCCAGGTAGCGCGTGTCCGCGTCGTTCGAGTCCAGGAGCGGCGCCAGCGCGAGGGCCGCGGGACGGCCCAGGCGCGACATCGCGGCGGGGATGGGGCCCAGCTCGTCCGCCTCTGGCAGCTCCACGACGGGCAGGCGGCTCCAGGCGGTGGGGCCGGGGAAGTGCTGCGCGAGCACCCGGGCGCTGGCCTCCGGCGAGCGCGCCAGCTCCGCGATGGCGCTGGAGCGCTGGGACGCGTCTGGGCCGGTGAGCCGGCGCAGCAGGGGCGCGAAGTCCGGGGGCGGGCGCTCCTCCGGCGACATCACGCGCGGGGGCAGGGCGGCGGCGCGGCCCAGGTTGGCCACGCCACCCCGGCCGAACACGGGGTTCCAGCCCAGGCCCGCGACCACGGCGGGCGCGGGCGCGGGGGGGACGGGGGCCGGGAAGCCGGGCACGTCCACGTCGATGGTGATGTCCTCTTCCGGCGCGCGCAGCTCGGACACGCGCTGCTTGCGGAAGAGGATGAGCTCCTGGAAGGCGGCCGGGAGGTCCTGGCAGAACAGGATGTAGTCGCTCAGCCGGCGCTGGCTCATCGGCTTCTGGCCGCAGTCGCCGTAGAGGATGGCCACGAGGCGGCCCTTCACCTCCACCGGGTACAGGAAGACGGTGCGCGGGGCCTGGCGGCCGAAGAGCTCCAGGTAGTGCCGCGTGAGCGCGTCCGGAGGCAGCGGGCCCGCGTAGCTGCCGCGCGTGACGGCGACGGTGCGGAAGACGCTGCTCGCGTCCAGCGGGATGGAGACGAGGGACAGCGCGTTCGCGTCCAGGCCCTCGCCGCGCGCGTCCCAGCCGCCGGCGGCGCCGCGCACCACGGCGAAGGCGGCCACGTAGTCGAACGTGCGGCGGCCGAAGCGCAGCGCCACGTCCAGCAGGCGGTCCAGGTCCCGCGTCGCCTCACGCAGCGCGGAGCGCGCCTGGGGCAGCGTCCACTCCGGCACGGCGGCATCCGGCGCGCTGGAGGCACCCGGGACGGGCGCGGGCTCCGACGCGCGAAGGCGGTTCGCGCCCGGGTTGGACGCGGGGTTGCTGAAGATGATGAACGACGGCTCGCCCCGCGGCGCCGGGGGAACGGGCGGCGGGGTCGGCGTGCTGGTCCGGGCCTCGCGGGCCTGCTGCTCGGGCGCGGGAGGCCACACGGCGGGACGGGCTCCCGGAGGCTGGGCGGGGGCGCCAGTCCGGTTCGCGGGCTGAGGCGATGTGGCGGTCCCGCCCTGCGCGGGCTGGGGGGCCGGGGGGAACGTGCCCGGAGCGGATGCGCCCTGCGTGGCTCCCGGTCGGCCGGGGCCCTGCGCGGGGGCGGTGGCGCCCTGTGCTCCGGGGGCGGACCTGCCTTGCACGGAGGCGGTGTTTCCCTGGGCGCCCGTCGTCGCCGTGCCCTGCGTGGACGGTGCGGTGGCTCCCGTCGCGGGCGCGCCTGGGCGGGTCCCCTGCGCCGACGCCTGCGCGGGGGGCCCCGGTCGAGCCCCCTGGACCGTCGTCGCGGTGGGCGCCGGTCCGCCGAAGCCCTGGGTCGCGGGCCCGGGTCCGCCGAAGCCCTGCGCACCCGTGTTGGACGAGGCCTGCACGGTGGTTCCGGGACGGCCTGCCTGCGGCGGCTGGGCGTACGCACCCGGCGCGGCGGGGCGACCGCCCTGCGATGCCGGGCCACCGTCGACGGGCAACAGCACCGGCGCGGTCTGCGGCGGCGGCAGGGGACGCTCTCCCGGCGGGTAGAGCGTCGGCGGCGCGGCGGCACCCGGCGGAGCGGGGTTCGGGGCCTGCGCGGGAGGCGTGGCGCGCGCGGGCGTGCCCGGCATGTTCAGCCGCAGGGGCTCGCGCGTGTACGCGGGGGGCGGGATGTCGGTGGGCGCCGGAGGCGGGGTCGGACGCTGGACCGCGCGGGCCGTCGTCACCGGACCCGCGGAGGTGTTCAGGCGCAGCGGTTCGCGCACGTACGCCGGGGGCGGGATGTCCGCGGGCTCGGGCTCCCTCGAGGCGGCGGGACGGCCTGCCGCGGGCATGGGCTCCTGGGCCACGGAGCGCGCCAGCTGCTCCACCATGTCCACCGACATCGACTCGTCATCCGGCGGCGGAGGCGGGGGCGGCGTGAGCGCTCCGGCCTGCTGGGCGACGGCCTCCGCCAGCTGGACGAAGCGGGGCGGCAGCGGCTGGCGGTAGATGATGGAGATCCACTCGCGCACCCGCAGCTCGATGGCGACCCACAGCTCCAGCGGCTTGCCCAGGAGGAAGCCGACTTCGTCCAGCTCCTTCTTGGGCACCGGGTAGGCGCACGCCACGTGCAGCGTGTTCCCGTCCAGCGACAGGGGGACGACGCTCAGGCGCTCGGCGATTTTCGGGGGGATGAAGCTGGCGACGTCGAGGTTGGGCTCGAAGTCCACCAGGTTCACGGGCCGGAAGCCGGAGACCTCGCCCAGCATCGCGAGGACGTCCGCTTCGGTGAAGCCGCGCTCCAGGAGCGCGCTGTCCAGGTGGCCGCCCTGGGCCTGATGCAGACGCAACAACTCCCCGGCCTGCTCCTGGGTCAGGAGGGCGCGTGAGACGAGGTGCTGGGCAAGACGCGAAGGCATGAAGGCCGCGGCATCTTACGGCCGCGGCCGCAAGGCACAATGAGCCTGATTCAGCTCGGTTGGACGACGAAGGTGGACGTCAGCTTGTCATGGAGCGTCTGTCCGCGTCGGTCGAACAGCGCCATCCAGAAGCCGCCCAGGAAGAGAACGAAGGAAAGCCCGGCGAGCAGTGCCCGGAAGATGGCCCGGCCCGGGGTGGGCGCCATGCCGTGGGTATCCACCAGCCGCAGCCCCAGGAGCAAGCGTCCCAGGGTCCTGCCATTCCACAGGAAGGCCGCGACCGCGCAGTACACCGTGGCGAGCACCAGCACCAGCACCACGCCCGGCAGCAGCACGGTGTGCAGCGCGCGCAGCCAGGCGACGAACGCGTCCAGCCCGGTCAGCCCCGGCTGCGGACCCTTCACGCCCGCGACCGACGAGGCCAGGGTGATGTAGGCCGCCGCCACGGCGCTGATGGCCGCGGTGTCGACGGTGAAGGACAGCAGCCGGCGCCACAGCGAGGCGGGCCGCGCGTGGACCTCGCCCGCGGCCGGGACCGGGGCCACGGCGGGGGCGGAGACCTTCGACTTCGCGGGGGCGGCGGGGGAGGGCGAGGCTTCCATGCGGGACACTCCCGGGGCAGGCGCGGAGGCCGCGGCGAAGGCCGGCGTCTCCAGAGGGGGCAGGATGGCCGGGTCCTCCATGACAGGCAGGCCCGGAGCGGCGTCCCGGCGAGCATCCATCAACGGCAGGCCCGAGGGCGCCTGGGATGCACCCCAATGCTCGGCGGCCGACGGTCCGGAGGCGGGCTCCGGGTGGGGAAGACCGGAGCCCTGGGCCGCCTGCGCGGGCGCGTCCATGCGGGGCAGCCCGGACGGCTGCGAGGGCGCGTCCATGCGCGGCAGGCCCGAAGACTGGGGCTGCGCGGCGCGTGCGGAGGCCTGCGAGGGCGCGTCCATGCGGGGCAGGCCGGGAGAACCCGGGGCGGCATTGCCACGCGGCTGACCCGAGGCGGCCTGCGCGTGGGGGCGCGGGATGTGCGGCTCCGTGCCGTAGGCGGGCGTGGGCGCGGAGCCCGGGCGGAGCTCCATGGGGTTCGCCGGGGCCTGCGCGGCGCGAGGCACGGCGACGCCAGGATTCTGGAAGCCCGGCTCCGACAGGGCCGTGGTGGGCGCGGCGCGCGGAGGCACGGAGGCCATCGGCGTCACGGCCGGAGGCGGTGCCGCGGGGCGCGGAGGAAGCACGGCGCCGGAAGGCACGTTCCCGGCTGGAGGCGTGGCGCGAGGAGGCACCGGGGCAGGAGCAGCCGCCCGGGGCGCCTGCTGCGCGGGAGCGCGGGCCGCCGGATCCGCATGGGGCGCGGGAGCGCGGGCCGCCGGATCCGCATGGGGCGCGGGAGCCCGGACCGCCTGACCCTCCGCGTGCTGCGCGGGAGCGCGGGCCGTCGCATCGGCCTGCGGTGAGGCAGGGCGCGCCGTGGGGGCCGCCGCGCGAATCGTCGCATCCGCGTGCGAAGCCGGGGCCGCCATGGCGCGAGCCGCTGGATCGGCGTGTGAAGCCGGGGCCGCCGCGCGAATCGTCGCATCCGCGTGCGAAGCCGGGGCCGTCACGGCGCGAGCCGCTGGATCCGCGTGGGACGCGGAGGCACGACCCATCACGTCGGCAGGCACGGCGGAACGGGCCGCGTTGGGCACTGCGGCGCGGGCCGCTGGATCCGCATGGGGCGCGCGCACGCTCGCATCGGCGGCCGGAGCCTGCGCACGAACCGTCGCATCGGGTGCGGACGCGCGCACCGTGGGCCCATCCGTCGGAGGCACGGCGGCGCGCGGCGCGGCGGCCGGAGCCTGCGCGGGCGGGCGGGGCGCGGCGGCGCGCGGCGCGGCGGGCGGAACGGGTGCCATCCCCGGCCGGACCGAAGGCGTCATTCCCGGCGGAGTGACGGGGCTGCGAGGCGGCTCCATCGCGAAGGCCGGCGTGCCGCGCAGCGTCTCCGGCTCCAGCGGTTCATTGTTCAGGGTGATGGGGTCGCCACCCGCGTCCTGGGCAGTGCGTTCCCCCGGCCTGCGGCGATCAATGTGGATGTCGCGGTCAAGCAGGCTCGGGACGGGAGCCACCGCTGGTGGGCGCGCGGCGTTCGCGGCGCAAGCGGGGCAATCTCCGACCGGCGGCAGCGAGGCGCCGCACTTCAGGCACTTGGACAACGGATCCTCCCGGTGACGCGGACAACCGTCGCCATGAAAGGCCGCATTCAGGCCTGTAGCAAGAAAAGGACAAGCCCCTGCTGGTCCCTCGCCCGAGGAACCGTCAGGGGCTCGTCGGCGCCACGGCAACCCGCCCTTTGGGGACGGTGCGTGTGGGGCGCCTCACGCTAGGCGTGGACGCGGCGCCGTCCCGCTGCTCCCACCAGGAGGAGCACGATGATGGAGCCTACGACGGACATGATGATGCCCGACGCGTGCAGGTCGAAAAGGCGTCCGTTGCGCTGGAACAGCGAACCGATGAGGCCGCCCACCAGAGAGCCCACCATGCCCAGCAAGGTCGTGGCCACCAGGCCCATGCTCTGCTTGCCCGGCAGGATGGCTCGAGCAATGAGGCCCGCGATGAGGCCGATGATGATGAATGCGATGATCCCCATGAGAGTCTCTCCCGTGTGAGGGACCCGCGAGGTCCCGAATGGCAGAAACGTAGGAATGCCCACACGGATCCGTGACCTGGGATGCGAGGAGGGACTGTCCGCCCGCCTGCTAACCGAGCGACCCGTCCAGGTGCTGCATCACCGCGAGCGCCGCGAGCGCCGCCGTCTCCGTGCGCAGGATGCGCGAGCCCAGCGTCACCGGCCGCGCGCCCAGCCCCCGCAGTCCGTCCACCTCCTCACGCGCGAGCCCCCCCTCGGGGCCAATCACCAGCGCCACCGGCGTCCCCGGCGCCACACTTCGGAACGCCTCGCCCAGCGGCACCGCGGACTCCTCCTCGTCCAGCACCAGCAGCAGCGTGCCCGGCGTCAGCGAGCGCGCCGCGTCCAAGAGCGGCCGGGGCGGGTGCACGTGCGGCACGTCATCGCGGCGGCACTGGCGAGCGGCCTCCTCGACAATCTTGGCCCACCGCTGGGTGCGCTCCTCGGCGCGCTTCGGCTCCAGCTTCACCACGCTGCGCGCCGTGGCCACCGGGTGGAACGCGGTGGCGCCCAGCTCCGTGCCCTTCTGCAGCACCAGCTCCAGCTTGTCCCCCTTGGGCAGCCCCTGGAGCACGTGCATCTCGCGCGCGGGCGGCGTCACGCGCACGGCCCCCAGCACCAGCCGCACGGCCTCCGCGGTGAGCCCCGTGACGCGCGCCTCGAAGGCGCGGCCCTTGCCGTCGAACACCTCCAGCGCGTCGCCATCCTCCAGCCGCAGCACGTGGACGAGGTAGTGGCGGCGCTCGCCCGTGAGCGTCACGTCGGCGGGGGCGGGGTCGGGCAGGGGAACGAAGAGGCGGACCACGGCGGCTTCCTTGAAGGGAGGGCGCCCGGAGGATAGCCCTCCATGCGTCCAGAGGTTCCCTTTCCGCGCTCCACGAGCGCCCGGCCGCGTCCCGTTCCTGCTATGGCGCGCGAAACGCCCATGTCCACCCTCGTCATCGAGTCCACCCGCTCCGGCTTCGTCGAATCCCTCCACACCGTGTCCGTCGCGGTGGTGAGCGCGGAGGGCACGCGCGTCGCGTTCGCGGGCAACCCGGAGCTCGTCACCTTCTGGCGCTCGGCGGCGAAGCCCTTCCAGTCCCTGCCCATGGTCCAGGACGGCGCGGCGGACCGCTACGGCTTCGGCCCGCGCGAGCTGGCGCTCTCCTGCGCGTCCCACTCCAGCGAGCCCGTGCACCGCGCCCTCGCCATGCAGATGCTGAGCGCGTCCGGCTGCGAGGAGCGTCACCTCGCGTGCGGCCCGCATCCGTCGCTGTCGCCCGCGGTCGCGGAAGAAGCACTCAAGGCGGGCGTGGTGCTCACGCCCCGGTGGAACAACTGCTCCGGCAAGCACGCGGGGATGCTCGCGCTGGCCCGGCACCAGGGCTGGGACGTGCACGGCTACGCCAGCGACGGCCACCCGGTGCAGGAGCGCATCCAGGATGAAGTCGCCAAGTGGACGGGCCTGCCGCGCGACGCGCTGGTGAAGGCCGTGGATGGCTGCCTCGCCGTCTGCTTCGGCCTGCCGCTCAGCGCCATGGCCACCGCGTGGGCCCGCTTCGGCGTGTCGGAGGCGCCCGCCGCGCGCCGCCTGCGTGAAGCCATGCTCGCGCACCCGGAGCTCGTCGGCGGCAAGGGCCGCGCGTGCACGGAGTTGATGACCGCGTTCCAGGGCGAGGCCGTGGTGAAGATTGGCGCGGAGGGCGTCTACTGTGCCGCGCTGCCCCGGGCCCGCCTGGGCGTGGCCCTCAAGGTGGAGGACGGCGACGCCCGCTGCGCCCCGCCCGCGCTCCTCGCCGTCCTGCGCCTCGTCGCGGAGCAGCAGGGCCTGTCCCTGCCCATGACGGGCCTGGAGCACCACGCGGAGCCGCGCATCCTCAACACGCGCAACGAAGTCGTGGGCTCCCTGCGCGCGGCCGGGACGCTCGCGTTCGCCTGAAGCCAGGCTGTAGCGCGGAAGGTCACACGCGCCACGCCTCTCGTAACCGGCTCCGCTACAACCGCGCCGGTGCCCCGAGGGGAACGCGGCCCGCGGCGGCAGGCACGCGGACTGCACCAGGGAAGGTCCGCACACGGCGGGACTCGCGGGGTCCTGACGCCAAGGGGGAAAGCCTCGCGAGTCCAGATGGGGTCGGGTTGGCGAGCGCACGCGTTCGCGGCCCGACCCCCTCTTGTTCCTAGCGCTTCAAGTCGATGCGCACCCACTCGCCCTGCTGCGCGCCCTCCAGCACGGTGCACCCGAGCTTGCGGTACGCGGCCTCCACGTCCACGCGCTGGTGCGCGAGCACTCCGGCCAGCACCAGCCGGTCCTTCGCCTTGGGCACGATGAGGGGCGCCAGCTCGATGAGCGTGTTGGCCAGGATGTTCGCGAGCACCAGGTCGAAGGTGCCGGCAACTTCCGTCAGCTCGCGCCCGGAGATGTCCAGGTCGGGCGTCCCGTTGTCGGCGCAGTTCTCCTGGGCCAGCTCCACGGAGGTGGGGTCGTTGTCGGTGCCCACGACGTGGCCCGCGCCCAGCTTCTTCGCCGCGATGGCGAGCACGCCCGTGCCGGTGCCCACGTCCAGGACGCTCGCGCCCGGGTGCGTGGCCATGAAGTCATCCACCGCCGCCAGGCACAGCGACGTGGTGGGGTGGTCCCCCGTGCCGAAGGCCATCTTCGGCTCGATGACGACCTTCAGCTTGCCTTCGGGCGCGTTCGCCGCGTCCCAGGGCGGGCCCACCCACAGGCGGCCCACCTGCACGGACTTGATGAGCGACTTCCACTCGTTGCTCCAGTCCTGCTGGGGCTGCTCGTCCAGGGACAGGCGCGCGGTGGGGTGGCTCTCCGCCACGGCGTCGCGGGCTTCCTCGGCGCTCTCCCGGTCCTCGAAGTAGGCGACGACGATGGACTCACCCTTCGCGGGGGCGCGCACGCCCGGCATGGTGGGCGTCTCCGCGTCGCGGACCTCCAGGCCCAGGGCGCCGGCCTCATGGAGGAGGTCCTGGAGGATCTCCGAGGCTTCCTCCGCGATATCCACGGTGAGTGACAGATAGGTCTGGGACATGGCGCCCCTTCTACCGCACCCGGTGCGGCGTGGAAGCGTCGTCGTCGTGACGCTTCCACGCTCGCGAAAGGGGGCGCCCTACGGCCCGACGACGGCCATGGCCATGCGGTCGAAGTCGATGACCCGGCGGGCCACCTCCTGCACGTCCGCCGCCGTGACCTTCGCCACGCGCTCGGAGTAGTGCAGGAAGTTGTCCAGCCCGATGCCGTAGCAGGTGTCCAGCGCCAGCAGCGTCGCGCGGGCGCTGTTGCGCTGCAGGTCGATTTCGTACGTCCCGATGATGTGCTGCTTGGCGCGCTCCAGCTCCTCGGCGGGGATGGGCTCGTCGCGGATGCGCTCCAGCTCGCGGCGCATGCCCTCCACCGCCGCGTCCACCTTCTCCGGGCTGGTGCCTATGTAGACGGCGAAGTAGCCGGGGTCCAACCCGTCCATGGAGAAGCTGCTCACGCTGTAGGCCATGGAGCGCTTGTCGCGCAGCTCGATGAAGAGCCGCCCGCCCTGGCCCG
Organism: Corallococcus caeni; assembly: GCF_036245865.1. Taxonomy (NCBI): domain Bacteria; kingdom Pseudomonadati; phylum Myxococcota; class Myxococcia; order Myxococcales; family Myxococcaceae; genus Corallococcus; species Corallococcus caeni. The sequence goes on from NZ_BTTW01000011.1 coordinate 41,883, forward strand.
ACAGCACCGTGGACAGCACGTCCAGCACCACGCGCCACGGGTCGGTCATCCGCGCCGCCTGGAAGCCCATCACCAGGTGCGTCTGCGCGCGCGCCAGCACCTTCTTCTCCGTGCGCGGCGAGGACGGCGGCGCCTCTGGCTTCACCTGCTTCGGGGCCACCGCGCCGCCGCGCGACCTACCGAAGTACTCGTTCGCCAGCGCCCGCACCTGCGCCACGTCCACGTCGCCCACCACGCTGAGCGTCATCTGCGACGGGTCCATGTGCGCGCGGTGGTACGCGCGCAGTTGCTCGGGCCCCAGCGCCTCCACGGACGCCTTCTCGCCCGCGAGCGACAGCCGGTACGGGTGCTCCTTGTAGAGCGTGCGTGAGAACAGCTCGAACGCCAGGCTCGACGGCTTGTCCTCGCGGGTGAGGATGTCCTGGAGCAGCAGCGAGCGCTCGCGCGCGACCTCCTCCTCGCGGAAGGCCGGGTTGAGCAGCACGTCCGCGAACAGCCGGAAGCCGGGCTCGAAGTAGCGCGACAGGAAGTCCGCCTTCAGGCTCACGGAGTTGCGGCCGCCCTGGCCGCTGACGTTGCCCGCGTACAGGTCCCCCAGGTGGGAGATGTCATCCGCGCTGAGCGTCGTGGTGCCCTTGGTGAGGGCGCGGCTGAGCAGCGTGGTGATGCCGTTGTCCTCGGGCGTCTCGTAGCGCGCGCCGCCGATGAAGGCCGCGCGCATGGAGAACAGCGGGATGTGCGGCTCCACCCGGATGATGAGGGTCGCGCCGGAGGGCAGCTTCTCCTGCACCACCTCCGACCGCGCGGACGCGGCCTGGCTCCGGGACGGACGCACCGGGGCGTCCGGGGGCGTCCGGGTGGCGCGCGCCGGGGGCGTGAGGCCGGGGCTCTTCGCCGCTTCATCCAGCGCGGCGTGCACCTGCGCCTCCGTCAGCTCCGCCGAGGGCGGCACCAGCGCGGTGACGACGGCGTGCTCCAGCCGCAGGTACTTCTGGGCCACGCGGCGCAGGTCCTCCGGCTTGAGGTTGCGGATGTCCTCCAGGTAGCGGGCCTCGGACTCCAGGCCGCCCGGGGACGTCTGGTACGAGCCCAGGTTGCGCGCGGTGCCCTGCACCGTCTCCTTGCGGTAGACGGACTCCGCCTCCACCCCGGCCTGCACCGTGCGCAGCTCGTCCTCCGGCACCAGCGTGGTGCGCAGCGCCTCCAGCACGCGCGCCGTCTGCGTGAGCGCCTTCTGCGACTGCGCGGGCGGCAGCGTCAGCGACACGGAGAAGATGCCCGGGTCCTTGGGCGTGTACGCGGACGCGTGCACGTCGTTCACCAGGTGCTGGCGGCGCTTCACCTCGCGCACCAGCCATGACGAATTGCCCTGGCCTGCGATCATGGCCAGCACGTCCAGCGCGGGCACGTCCGGGTGCTCCAGCTCCGGGATGGCGAAGGACAGGTGCAGGTAGGCCTCCTTCACGTCCTCCGTCTGGATGAGCACGCGGCGGCCCGTGGGCGCCGCGTCGCGGGGGCGCTGCACCGGGCCCGCGTAGGGCCGGCCCCAGTCACCGCCGAAGATCTCCTCCACCCACTGGCGCAGCTCCGCCTCGTTCAGGTCGCCCGCGACGGACAGCACCAGGTTCTTCGGCGTGTAGTGCCGGTGGTAGAACTCCAGCACCTTCTCGCGGGTGAAGCTGCGCACGCTCTCCTCGGTGCCGATGACGGGCAGCCGGTAGGGGTGCGTCTGGAACGCGGCGGTGAACAGCCCGCGGGACGCGCGGCGCGACGGCGAGTCGTAGCTGCGCTTGATCTCCTCGCACACCACCTCGATTTCGCGCGCCAGCTCGTCCTTGTCGAACGCGGAGCGGCGCACCGCGTCCCCCAGGATGTCCAGGCCCGTGCGGGCGAACTGGCTGGCGATGACGATGTGGTAGACGGTCTGGTCGAAGGACGTCCAGGCGTTGATCTCTCCGCCATGCGCCTCGATGTCCCGGGCAATCTCACCCGGCCCCCGGCGCTCCGTCCCCTTGAAGAGCATGTGCTCGTGCAGGTGGGCGAGGCCCGCCTGGTCCGGCCTTTCGTCCGCGCTGCCGGCCTTGACCCAGACCTGGAAGGCCGCGACCTTGGCGGCGTGCTGCTCTTCGAAGACGACGGTGAGCCCGTTGGGCAGGGTGTAGCGGATGGCCATAGAAGTGGTCCGAAGCTGTCAGCCCTCCCGAGGGGAGGCAAGGCAAGGTGTGATGTTTGCTCCATTGGCTAACGTCCCACCCCTCCCACGTCGAGCGGACCGTGCCGTCCGCCTCCCACCAGGCAGGCGAAGCGGCGCGGTCCCCGTCGCGTAACTGGTGGAAAGCCCCCGTGGCCGGTAACCTGGGACGCGCACATGCCGTCTCCCCCGGACGAGGCGGATCCGCTCGCGGACCTGAAGGAACTGCTGGATGACGGCGACGCCCCCATGGCGACGCCCGCTCCGGCGCCCACCAGGCCGCTCACGGTTCCCAAGCCTCCCCCCTCCGCGCCTCCCCCCCTGCCGCCCCGCCGGCCCGCCGCAGGCTTGCCCGCTGACCCGATCTCCAGGCCCGCCGCCGCTGCGGCCGCCCGGGTGCCGGCGACCCCCGCGCCCATCGCTGGTGGCGGGTTGCCCACGACCACGCCGCCGTCCCCGGCGGCCGCGGCGCGCAGCCCCGGCAAGGGGGACCCCTTCGCGGAGCCCGCCGAGCCCCGGCTGCCCATGGGCGGTTCGGCCGAGGACAAGCTGGAGTTCTTCCGGGGCATCCTGAAGCAGAAGACGGAGACCCTGGCCCGGGCGCGCGCGCTGTACGCCGAGCGCGAGGGCGAGGTGACACAGCTCAAGGCCGCGCTGGAGAAGGCGCGCAAGGAAGGCGGCGGCGCGGGCGCTCCGGCGCGCTCTCCACAGGACGAGCAGCGGCTGCAGCTGGCCCAGGCGAAGCTCGCCTCGCTGGAGGCGGAGCTCGCCGCGTCGGAGGCGGACCGCAAGGACCTCACGCGCGCGCTGGCGGAGGTGGAGTCGGAGCTCCCCCGGCTGACGGAGGAGCTCCAGGCGGAGCGCGAGTCGCGCGGGGCGATGGCGGAGGAGCTGGTCGGCGCGAAGGAGGCGCTGGGGCTCGCGCAGGACCGCGTGGCGGAGCTGGCCTCCGGCAAGTCCGAGGCGCAGGGCGCGCTGGAGGCGGTCCAGGAGCAGTACCAGTCGGTGCTCGCGGACGTGGAGCGGCTGACCGCCGAGCGCGACGCGCAGGCCCTGGCCATCAGCCAGCTGGAGACGGCGCTCGCGGAGGCGAAGGGCGCGATGGGCGCCCTGGAGAGCGAGAGCGACTGGTCGCGCAGCTCGCTGGAGGAGGCGCACGCCCACGCGAAGGGGCTGGAGGGCGAGCGGGACGCCGCGCGCCGGCAGCTCGCGGTGGTGGAGGACGGGCTCAAGACGCTCCAGACGCACGTGACGGAGCTGGAGCGCACGCTCGCGCTGAAGGACGCGGACGCGGTGGGCCTGCGCGCCGCGCTCACCGCGCGCACGGCGGAGGCCGCGGAGCTGCCCTCGCTCAGGAGCGCCCTGGAGGGCCGCGCCGCGGAGGCCGCCCGGCTCCAGGCGCGCGTGCGCGAGCTGGAGGCAGAGGTGGCCCAGGCGCGCGAAGCCGCGCGCGCCGAGGTCGAGGCGGCGGAAGTCCGCGCGCGCATGGCCGAGTCGGAGCTGGCCTCGCTGCGCGAGGTGCTGGAGGCCGCGGAGGTCGAGCAGGTCTCGCTGCGCGACCGGATGGAGTCGGACGCGGCGGCGCTCGGCGAGGCGGTGCACGAGGCCGAGGGCCGGGTGCACGCGGCCGAGGCGAAGGTGGCGGCGCTGGAGGCCCAGCTGGCGGAGCTCACCGCCCAGGCCACGGCCGCGCGGGAAGAGCACCAGCAGCAGCTCGCCGCCGTGGAGCGCAAGCTCGCCACCACGCAGGCGGAGCGCGTGGGTTACTCCGCGCGCGTGTCCATGCTGGAGACGGCCTCGGGCCAGCGCGAGGCGGAGCTGCAGCGCCAGCAGGCCCTGGTCGCCAAGGCCCAGGAGGAGCTGACGCTGGAGCGCGCCCGCCGCGAGGCGGTGGAAGCCGAGGCCGCGGACGCCCGGCTGGCCATCGCCGAGGCCGAGGGCCGCGCCGAGGCGCTGAGCTCCGGACATGAAGGCCAGCGCGAGGAGCTGGCCGCGCTCAACGAGCAGCTGGAGGCCGCCCGCGCGGAAGCGGACAAGGTGGACCGGCTCCAGCAGCGCGTGAAGATGGTGGAGGGCGCGCTGGAGGCCTCCGAGTCCAAGCGGCGCATCGCCGAGGCCCAGGCGGCCCGCGTGAAGGACCTGGACGCCGCGAAGGCCGCGCTCGAAGCGAAGCTCGCGCAGGCCAACGCCACGCTCCAGTCGGAGCAGAACGCGAAGGCGTTGCTGGAGGCGAAGCTCGCGCAGTCCGACGTCACGCTCCTGGAGGAGCAGGGCGTGAAGGCGGCGCTGGAGGCGCAGCTCGAGGAGCTTCGCGCCGCGCTCGAAGCGGAGCAGGCGGAGCGGGCCGCGCTGGAGGCGAAGGCCGGCGGATCCGCCGCGCAGGCCGGGGACGCGGCGAAGGCCGCGCTGGAGGCGATGCTCGCCCAGGCCCAGGCCTCGCTCAAGGCCGAGCAGGCCGCCCGTCAGGCGCTCGAAGCGAAGCTCGCGGCGGCCCCTGCTACGGGCGCGGGTGCGCCCGCGGACGTGGTCGCCGAGCGCGACCAGCTCAAGGCGGACGTGGCCTCCATGAAGCGCAAGCTGATGGCGGCCGAGGCAGCGCTCGAATCGGCCGCCAGCGCCAAGGCGAAGGTGGCGCGGCTGGAAGCGCAATTGAAGGCCCTGAAGTAGAGGTTGGACCTCCATGTCCTTCGCCGCGCCCACGGACCCGTTGACGGGGATGCAGGCGGCCCGCTTCGGGCTCTACCTGCACTTCCCCTATTGCCTGGCCAAGTGCCCCTACTGCGACTTCGCGGTGGCGGTGGCGCGCCAGGTGCCGGAGGAGCGCTACGCCAACGCGGTGCTGGCGGAGCTGGACGCGCGGCTCGCCGCGGACCCGTCGCTGCGCACGAAGCCGCTGGAGTCCCTCTTCCTGGGCGGCGGCACGCCGTCCCTGTGGCACCCCCGCTACGTGGCGCGCGTGCTGGAGGGCATCGCCGCGCGCCTGTCGCTCGCCCCCGGCCTGGAGGTGTCCCTGGAGGGCAACCCGGAGCGCGCGGACGCGGAGCGCTTCGCCGGCTACCGCGCCGCGGGCATCAACCGCCTGTCGTTGGGAGTGCAGTCCTTCCAGCCGGAGACGCTGAAGGCGCTGGGCCGCGCGCACGACGCGGCCATGGTGGAGGGCGCGGTGGCGGCGGCGCGCGAGGCGGGCTTCCCCGTGGTGGCGCTGGACTTCATCTACGGCGTGCACGGCCAGACGCTCGCGCAGGTGGAGGCGGACGCGCGCCGCGCGGTGGCGCTGGAGCCGGAGCACCTGTCCACCTACGCGCTGACGGTGGAGCGCGAGGTGCTGGCGGAGTCCACGCCGCTGTCCAAGCAGCTGGAGCGCGGAGAGCTCTCCCTGCCGGAGGACGACGACGTGGTGGCCATGGCCCGCGTGGTGCGCGACGTGTACGGCGCCCACGGCCTCACCCGCTACGAGGTGTCCAACCACGCGCGCGAAGGCCTCAGCTCCCGGCACAACGCGCTGTACTGGACCGGCGGCGAGTACCTGGCGCTGGGCGTGGGCGCCACCGGCATGCTGCTGTCCCCGGAAGCCCACCGCTACGTGAACCTCCGCAGCCCGGAGGCCTACCTGCGCACGGTGGAGGAGGGGAGGCTCCCGGAGGCCAGCCGCGAGGCCCTGGGCCCCGAGGAGCTCTTCGCCGAGCGGCTGAGCATGGGCCTGCGCCTGGTGTCGGGGGTGGACTGGGAGGCCGTCTGTGAGCGATACGGCCAGCCCGTGGAGCCCCGGCGCGCGGAAGTGGAGCGGCTGGTGGCCCATGGCTTCGCCACACGCCACGGCCGCAGGCTGGCCCTGACGGAGCGGGGGGCGGACGTGCACAGCGCCATCTGCGCGCGGCTGCTGTAGCCGTTTCCAGGAAGGACGAGTCGACCGTGCTGACCAAGTGGTTCTTGTGGATGGGCCTCACGATGCTGACGGGCAGCCCGCTGCTGTCGTTGGTGTTGCTGGCCGTGCTGATGTTCGCGGCGGACCGCTTCACCCTCCAGTTGTTCCCCAGCCCCGTGCGCGCCTTCAAGCGCTGGCAGCGCGCGGGCGAGCTCGCGGGCACCATCCTCACCAACACCCACGACCGCCGCGCCCGCGCGGAGCTGGCGGACATCCGCGTGGGACAGAAGCGCTACCAGGAGGCGGTGGACCTCCTGCGCCCCAACCTGGACGCGGGCGACGACGACGTGGACACCCTCTACCTGCTGGGCGTGGCCTACCTGGGCGCGGGCGACGCCCCCCGGGGGGAGCTGCTGCTCACCGAGGCCGAGCGCCTGGACGCCGACTACCGGCAGGGCTCCATCGACCTGGAGCGCGGCCGCTTCCGCCTCCAGCGCGGCGAGCTGAAGGGCGCGCAGGAGGCCCTGGGGCGCTTCCTCCAGGTACGCCAGGGCTCCGTGGAGGGCCGCGTGCTCCTGTCCCGCGTGCTGGACAAGCAGGGGCTGGACGTGGAGGCGAAGGAGGCCCGCGACGCCGCCTGGCGCGAGTACGCCATCGCCCCCCGCTTCCAGAAGCGCCGCGACCGCTGGTGGGCTTACCGGGCGCGCCCGTCCCGCCCGCTCACGTACGCCGCCGTGGCCCTGGTGATGATGGGCGTGGGGGCGTACCTGACCCGCTACCTGCCCACGCACGACACCTCCGGCCCCTACGGCGCCTACTCCGATGAGCCCTACGCCGCGGACGACATGGGCGGCGACGACGCGGAGTAGTAGGCTTTCCGCGCATGTTCCCCCCGCCGTCCCAGGTGCTGCGCCAGCGCGAGGGCCTGCTGGCGGACACGCCCTTCCCGCTGCTCCTGCACGCGCTGATGGTGGAGGAGCGCACCTGCACGCTGGAACTCAAGGTGCGCCAGCGCGAGAAGCGCATCACCTTCGAGGACGGCGCGCCGGTGGCGTGCAACTCCAACCTCCTGCACGAGACGCTGGGCAAGTACCTGGTGGAGAAGGGCCGCCTGGCGGAGGCGGACTACCAGAAGGCCCTGGCGGAGAGCGTGTCCTCGGGCCTGCAGCTGGGCGCGCTGCTCGTGCAGAAGGGGCTCATCAGCCCCTTCGACCTCTACAAGCAGCTCCAGGCGAACCTGGCGCACAAGCTCTTGGACTGCTTCCGCTGGACGGACGCGAAGTACCGCCTCATCGCGGACGTGGAGAGCCCGGACGCCACGGTGCGCGCCAACACCGCGCAGCTCATCCTCACCGGCGTCTCCACGCAGCTGCCCTTCGACACCGTCGCCACGCACTTCACCTTCACCGACGAGCGCCGCTTCGGACAGATGCCCGGCGTGGAGTCCGCCCCCAAGCTGTCCTCCAAGGACGCGCGCCTGTTCCAGGCCCTGCGCCAGCGGCCCACCTTCAACGAGTTGCTGGAGCGCACCGGCTTCGACATGGACGCCGTGCTGCGCCGGCTCTACGCGCTGTGCCTGCTGGGCGTGGCGGGCTTCGCGGAGGACGTGGACGCGCGCACCCAGGAGCTGGCCCAGAAGGCCCCCGCCGTGCCCGCGCACGTGCCGGAGCCCGTCCCCACACCGGTGCCCGTGCCGTCGCAGGCGCCGTCAGGCACGCCCTTCGCGGACGAGGACGAGGCCGCGCGCAACGCGCTGGTGGGCGCGTTCCTCAACCACCGCAGCCTGGATCCGTTCGCGCTGCTGGACGTGCCGGAGGACGTGCAGCCGGTGGCGCTGCGCAAGGCGTTCCTCGCCGCCGCGGACCGCTTCGCCCCCTTGCGCTTCCAGACCGCGGAGCTGAAGGAGAAGGCGGAAGGGATGCTGGCCGCGTACGCGCGGGCCTACGGCGCGCTGTCGGAGCCGGAGCAGAACGCGCTGTGGAAGAAGCGCCGGCAGGCCCAGCGGGAGAAGGCGCGCAGCAACACCGGCCGGCCCTCCACCGCGGAGCAGTTCCGCATCCGCACGGACCTGCTGGACGCCACCACCCAGTTCGACGAGGGCAAGCGGCGCCTGGAGGCGCGCAACTTCGCGGGCGCCTTCGAGTACTTCGAATACGCCTGCGACATCGACCCGCGGCCGCTGCACCAGGTCCACCGCGCCTGGGCGCGCTACCTGATGAAGCCGGAGGCGCACGGACGGCTCGTGCTCCAGGAGCTCCAGGAGCTGGTGCGCCAGGAGCCCGGCCTGGAGGAGGGCTGGGCCTTCCTGGGCGACGTGGCCCGCGGCGAGGGCCAGTGGGCGCTCGCGGAGGACGCCCTGCGCAAGGCCTTCAAGCTGAACCCCCAGCAGCGCCGCTACGTGGCGCTCATCCAGGAGATCGCCCGGCGGAGGTGAGGCCCCGCCGGGGGCGCACGGCCGGGACGGCTACAGCGCCTTCAGGGCGGCGCGGTCGGAGTCGGACAGCCCCTCGCCGTTCGTCAGGTGGGTGATGGCCAGCTGGATGGGCGTGACGGCCTGGCGCGTCAGCTGCTTGCCCTCCAGCAGCGTGTACAGCTCCTGGAAGCCCTCGTACCCGATGATGGGGCCCAGCGCGTACTCGTCGCCGACGCCGCTGGTCGCGCGGTCCTGGTTGGCGCAGTACAGGAACAGGGGCGTGAAGTAGCGCTCGCCCGGCGGCACCTCGATGGAGACCCGCTGCGCCAGCAGGCCGTTCTGGATGCTCCCGTCCTTGGAGACGATGATGAGGCCGGGCGGCAGCGTGACCGTGATGGGGCCGCCGGTGGTGTTGCGGAAGATGAGGCACAGGGTCACGGCGCCACCGCTGCCCTTGGCGTCGTCCCTGTCCTTGTCGTCGCAGTCCCGCGGGTCCTCGACGTAGAAGCTCTTCAGCGGCGTCTCCAGGGTGATGCCCGCCGGCAGCGTGAAGGGCGTGCCCTCCGGCTGCGCCTTGGACGTCCCCGTCCCCGGACCGGCGGACGCCGTGGTCGTGCCGCCGTCGGGACCGCCGCCGTCGCCGCCGTCGTCCTTGCAGGCCGCCAGCAACGCCACCGCCAGCACCACGCCCATTCGCTTCGCCACGTGCCAGTTCATCATTCGCCTCCATGCGCCTTTGCGGCGGATGGCCGTGCCAACCACGGGCGGCGCACAGCGTCAAGCACCCCGGAGCCAGGAGCTCCCGATAATGTCCGCAAGCACGGTGGCCAGGCCCGCGGTCCCGGCCACTTGGCGGATTCCCGCCAGGCCGTCTCCTGGCGTTAAGGTAGCGGCACAATGGGTCGGGAAGGCTCCCACCTTGGGGTATTTTCAGTACAGGGGCGAAGCATGAGGCGCGGCGGCGAATCAGGCCAGGTGGCGGTGGAGACGGCCATCGTCTTGCCCCTGTTCGTGTTCATGCTGCTGGGCATCCTCCAGCTGGGGCTGATGCACCAGGCCCGGCTCCTCACGAAGTACGCGGCCTACAAGGCCGTGCGCGCCGGCTCCATCCACAACGCGGACATCCCCACCATGGAGAAGGCCGCCCTGGCGGTGCTGCTGCCCATGGTGAGCACGGCCGCCAGCGGGGGCGCGGAGATCATCACGCCCATCACCAGCGGCAGCGACTTCAAGTCCAAGTTCGAGTCCGGCGACATCGGCAAGAACAAGATGAGCGACGCCTCCGGCCTGAAGTTCGCGGAGGTCACCATCTGCAACCCCCTGAAGGGGGACCTGGGCTCCGGCTCCCACTCCAACAAGGAGATGGACTTCGATGATCCGAAGGTCGCCTCCGGTGAAGGCGGCTGGGCGGACAGCCTGCGCACCAAGCTGAGCGTGCAGGTGACGTTCAACTACCGCCTGCCCATCCCGTTCGCGGACGTCGTCATCTACAACATCGCGCGCGGCCGCGACCTGCCGTACGTGCTGCGGCTGGGCAAGGACTCGGACCGGGACGAGTTCATCGTCAAGAAGATGTCCAAGTACGACTCCGCCGCGGACAACAAGCTCTACATCCTGCCCATCCGCGCCACGTACATCATGCGGATGCACTCCAACCTCTACCTCACCCAGAAGGAACTTCCGGAGGAGAACGAATGCATCTTCCCGTTCGAACCGTGAGGTCCGCCTCCCGGCCAAGGCGTCAGCGGGGCCAGGCCCTGGTGCTCGCGTGCCTGTCGTTCCTCTTGCTCGCGCTGATGACGACGCTGAGCTTCAACCTGAGCCACGCCCTGCGGGAGAAGATGAGCCTGCAGCAGCACAGCGACGCGCTCGCGTACTCCATGGGCGTCGTGGAGGCGAGAGCGTTCAACTACTACGCGGCCAGCAACCGGGCCATCGCGTCCACCTACGTGGGCATGACGTCCGCGCACGGCTACATGGCCGCGGCCAGCGCCACCGGCGACATGATGCGCGCCGGGCAGATGAGCTTCTTCATCATCGCCGCCCTGGAGGTGGCGCAGTGCCCGCCGTACAACTTCCAGCACTGCTTCGACGCGCTGGAAGCGGTGATGATCGCCATGGACTACAGCTCCAAGGCCAGCGAGTACGACCAGAAGGTCCAGGGCGTCGAGTCCGCCTTCAACAAGGTCATCCAGGAACTGGATCGCATGGCGAACCAGATCCACACCTCCCAGCAGACGGTCCACCGGGCCGCCAAGAACGCGCTGCGCGACGGCCAGTCCGCGGACCTGTCCCAGCTGACGGAGAAGAACGTCCCCGGCGCCAGCGAGCTGAACTCCAGCGTGGGCGGGATGAACGCGGATGAGTTCGACTGCGCGGTGGACGGGATGAACTGCACGCGCGCCGGCAACTCCAGCAACAAGGCCCGCGCGCAGGTGATGACGGAGATCTCCAACGCGTCCCGTCCTGGCTGGGCGGCCAACCGCAGCCTGCCCGTCATCATGAACGGGCTGCCCACCTACTACAAAAGCGACTTCATCAAGGACCTGCTCAAGGACATCCCCCAGGAAGGCACCCACATGATCGTGGGGCACCAGGGCACGGCCAAGGTGGCCCAGACCAAGAGCAACATCCACGGCCCCGGCCAGGTCACCGGCAACGAGGGCAAGGTCGTCGTCGCGGACGAGCACGGCACCCTCATCTCGCAGTGGCGCCACGGCTTCGGCGTGGGCACGTACAAGGCCCTGGTGGAGAGCAGCGAGAACGGCGGCAGCCACGAGCCCTCCGGTGCCCACTCCGGCCAGCACGACATGTTCAAGGGCATCAACACCAAGGACCTGATGGGCTGCTCGGCCAGCGGCAACTGCTTCATGAAGTTCCGCGCCAGCGACGACCCGGACCGCGACTGGGGCCAGCCGCGCGTCTACAGCTACGTCACCAAGCAGTTCTTCGTGGGTGACGCCAAGAAGGCGCCCTGGGAGCTCAACGACTCCGGCTCCTTCACGCTCACGCACGGCGCCCAGGGCGACGGGCAGCTGCGGCTCGCGCCCGGCGAGGGCGCGGCGCTCAGCAAGGCGCTCGTCTACTACCACCGCCTGGGCCCCAACGGCTGGAAGGAGGCCCCGGGCCTCTTCAACCCCTACTGGCGCGTGAAGCTGCACCCGTTCAGCGCGCAGGAGGCCTCGCAGGTGCTCAACCGCGCGGGCAACTCGGACGCCGCCACGCTGGCGGGCGCCAAGGACCTGGCCCTATGAGCCCCTTCACTTCGTCCCGCCGCGCGCGCCGGGGCGCCGCCTCCGTGGAGATGGCGCTCTCCATGATCGCGCTCATCCCCATCTTCATGTACGCGCTCTTCCTGGACGACCTCCTGCGCTACTCGCTGGACAACCAGGAGGCCGCGGTGACGACCATCTGGGACTTCACCACGCAGGACTACACGAAGGGGCTCAAGCCGGGCGGCGGCGGCGGTACGGGCCCCCAGGGCGGCAACTCCAACGTGCAGCACAACGCCCGCCTCACGTACTGCGACCACGAGTCCGGCATCGACCGGCCGGACGTCATGTCCGGCAGCAACTACGCGGACTGCGAGGACACGGACCACCACACGGCGCTCGTCGCCCACGTCTGCTGGATGAACGACGATGCCCAGCAGGTGACGTGCACCGCGCCAGAGACGGGCGCCGCGAAGCTGGGCAGTCTGGCGGACGACTACCAGGACGAGTTCACCAACGGCGGCTACATCGTCTGCGAGGCCCGCGCCGTGGTGGAGAACTACCTGTTGCCCGAACAGTTCCTGCCGGAGTTCAGCAAGGAGAAGCTGAGCAAGGAGAATTGGAAGAAGGAAGGCGTGGCGAAGGTCCACGACAACGCCCAGGCGGGCGTCGGCGGCGAGAACGGCAACGCCTACTTCCTCAAGAAGCAGACCATGAGCATCCTCACCGACACCTGGGCGCTCACCCAGGACGCGGACATCTCCCCCTCCGACTCCAGCGGTGAGATGTACGACCGCATGAAGAACACGTACACGAACGTCACCGCGTACAACCTCATGCGCAGCCAGATGATGGACTTCCGGCAGAAGATCACGGAGGACCTGCTGGACGGCACCATGCTCTACATGTTCGAGGACTCGCCCTCGGACCCGTACATCTCCATCCACCCGCACCTGGCCAACATGCAGACCCCGGCCAACACGGTGGACCAGGAGGGCAGCACCCGCTACTTCAACCAGGAGTGGCGTGACTGGGACCAGGACAAGAACCAGAACACGTACAAGCACGGCCAGCGCGGTGACTGGTACATGGGCTGCAAGGACGCGGAGTCGTGCTGAAGTCGCTGGCCACGCACCCCGCCTTCCGCACCGCCGCGGTGCTGGTGTCGGTGGCGGTGGCGGGCACGCTCATCGGGATGGGCTGGGAGGAGGCGCGCTACGGCGGCACCCGCACGGAGCTGGAGCGGGCGGAGGCCGCCGCGGACGAACTGGACCAGGAGACGCCGCGCGGCTCGGGGCGCTCGAAGCAGGACGAGGCCATCCTGGCGCGCACGCTGTCGTACTTCCCGCCCTATCCCAACGGCGGACGTCCGGAGGCGCTGGCCGCGGACTACCTGGGGCCGGGCACGCCCATCGCGGTGTCGTGGTTCGCCACGAAGGACTCGTCGGATGTGGTGCTGAACCACTACCGCAAGTTCCTCCTGGACGAGGGCCTGCCCGTGGTGGGCCTGCGCTTCAACGACAACGCGGGCTACGTGGGCTACTGGGTCCCGAAGGACGACGAGGTCCGGCTGATGTCCACGCTGCGCCAGGGCGATGAGACCATCGTCTTCGTCTCCTCCGCGCGCATGCGCAACTACCTGGAGCGCGCCGGGAGCCGCATCCCCGCGGGCGTGCCGGTGCCCAGGGGCCTGCAGGACGCGGCGTCCCTGTCCCTCAAGATGGAGGGCGCCACGAACGTCACCGTGACGGGCCGGCTGCCCGACACCGCGCTCCCCGACGCCGAGCAGGCCTACGCGGCCCTCCTGCGCGACCAGGGATGGAGCGTGTCCGAGGCCCGCCAGGCGGGCTTCCAGGAAACCGAGCTGACCCTGACGCGCACGGGCCTGCGCGGACAGGCCACCTTGCGGCAACCTTCCGCGCAGCGCGACGTGGAGTTCCACCTGTCGCTGATGCGGGCCCAGGGCGCGCCATGAGTCGCGCGCGTGGAGAGCGAACGATGAGCCGTTTCAAGAAGCAGGTCCTGGTCCTGTCCCTGGGTGTGGGCGCGCTGCTGTGGAGCACGCCGGTCCTGGCCGCCGCCAGCTGCGAGCGCCGCTGCGCGGAGGACAAGGTGAAGTTCGAGAAGGTGTGCAAGGAGCGCGCGAAGAACGCGCAGCCCTACTGCACCAAGGTCGCCGGCCAGGCGAAGGACAAGTGCGTGAACCAGTGCCGCAACGGCAAGAAGGGCGGCGGTGATGACACGCCGACGATGGAGGCGCCCGGTGAGTAAGCGCAGGCGTCTGAAGCAGGCCCTCCAGCGCGGGCAGGCCATGTCGGAGTACGGCGTCATCACGGCGGCGTTCTTCGGCTTCACCGTGCTGAGCTGGCCGTTCCTCATCCAGCTGCTGCGGGCCCTCAACACCTACTTCCAGTCCATCTACTACATCATCCAGTCGCCCATCCCCTGACGTCGGGGACGGGCGGCCGGGACGGGTGGAGCGCTTAAGGCTTCACGGTGGTGACGAACACCGCCTTGCCGCCCTCCACCTTCATCACCACGGCCTGCTTCACCGCGTCGCGGTTGGCGTCCAGGTTGATGGTGCCCGCCACGCCCGGGAAGTCCTTCGTGGCCGCGATGGCGTCGCGCAGCGCTGGGCCGGACGTATCCGGCGCGCGCTTCATCGCATCCACCAGCAGGCGCCCGGCGTCGTACGCCAGCACCGCCACGCTGTCCGGCACGCTGCCGTAGGCGGCCTTGTACTTCTTGAGGAAGTTCTGGACGACGGGGTCCGGGTTGTCCGGCGAGTAGTGGTTGGAGAAGTAGCTGCCCTCCAGCGCGGAGCCGCCCAGCTCGTACAGCTTGTCGGAGTCCCAGCCGTCACCGCCCAGGAGCGGCACGCGCAGGCCCACCTCGCGCGCCTGCCGCGCGATGATGCCCACGTCCGTGTAGTAGCCCGGGACGAACACCGCCTCCGGCTTCATGTTCTTGATGGACGTGAGCTGCGCGCGGAAGTCCGTGTCGCCCTTGGAGTAGCTCTCGTTGCCGACGATGGTGCCGCCGAACTCCTTGAACTTCTGGTTGAAGACGTCCGCCAGGCCCACGGAGAAGGCGCTCTTGTTGTCGGTGAGCACCGCCACCTTGTTGAGCTTGAGGTTCTCCCGCGCGAACTTCGCCATCACCAGGCCCTGGAACGGGTCGATGAAGCAGACGCGGAAGATGTAGTCGCCCTTCTTCGTCACCTCCGGGCTGGTGGAGGTGGGCGTAATCATGGGCACCTTGCCCGCCTGCGCCTTGTCCGCCATGGCCATGGACACGGACGACGCGGCCTCACCCAGCAGCGCCACCACCTTGTCCTGCGCGATGAGCCGCGTGGCCGCCTGGGCGCCTTCCTCCGGACGGCCCTGGCTGTCGTAGACGCGCACCACCAGCTTCTGGCCGCGCACGCCGCCCGCCGCGTTGGCCTCCTGGAGCGCCAGGTCGATGCCGTTGCGCGCGGAGATGCCGAAGGTGGCCTCGGAGCCGGTGAGGCTGCCCACCTCGCCAATGAGGATGGTGCCTTCCGGCGGAGGCCCCGGCGGGGCGGCCGTGGCGCTGCCACCCTGCGTGGTGGGCGAGGGCGCGGGGGCCGGGGCGGACTTCTTCTCACAACCCACCAGGGCCAGGGCCAGCGCGGTGAGCAGGAGGGGGAGGGGACGGCGCATCGGTAGGGCTCCTCGAGGGGGAGACAGGCTCGGAAAGCGGACGGCTCCACCCTAACCCGTCGCCCCCGGATTTGAATGTGGACTGGACAGGTCCACATTACATAAGAGGCCGTCGCGGGCATGGGGCCCGCGGACAGCCCTGAGGAGATACCCCCCACATGCTCCGGATGAGCAAGATGACCGACTACGGCATCGTGCTGATGACCGAGCTGGCGCGCGCGGACGGGGAAACCCGCACCACGCGAGAGCTGGCGGCGCGCACGCATGTCGCCCTTCCCTCCGCGAGCAAGGTCCTCAAGGGCCTGTTGCAGGCGGGGCTGGTGGTGTCACACCGGGGGGCGAACGGCGGCTACGGCCTGTCGCGTCCGGCGGAGGCCATCTCGCTGGCGGAGCTGGTGTCCGCGCTGGAGGGGCCGGTGTCCCTCACGGAGTGTGGCCAGCACGCCGGCAAGCCCGCGGGGCCCTGTGAGCTGGAGGCCGTCTGCCAGGTGCGGGGCCACTGGCGCCTCATCAACCAAGCCATCCAGGAGGCGCTGGGGAAGCTGACGCTCGCGGACCTGCGCGCGCCCGCGCCCCGCATGCCGGAGCGGCTGGTGGGCCTGGGCCTGCCGGCGTCCGCGCCCCTTCCTGCTTCCGCCACGGGAGTCCGTTCATGAGCAGCACCGAAACCATCCAGGAGCTGACGCGCAAGGGCTACCAGGCGGGCTTCGTCACCCAGGTGGAGGCGGACACGCTGCCCCCCGGCCTGGACGAGGACGTCATCCGCGTGCTGTCCGCGAAGAAGAACGAGCCGGCCTTCATGCTGGAGTGGCGCCTGAAGGCGTACCGCCACTGGCTCACGCTGAAGGAGCCGACGTGGCAGGCGGTGAAGTACCACCCCATCGACTACCAGGCCATCCGCTACTACTCGGCGCCGAAGCAGAAGCCGAAGAAGGACAGCCTGTCGGAGGTGGACCCCGAAATCCTCCGCACCTACGAGAAGCTGGGCATCCCGCTGGAGGAGCAGAAGCGCCTGCAGAACGTCGCGGTGGACGCCGTCTTCGACTCCGTGTCGGTGGCCACCACGTTCCGGGAGAAGCTCTACAAGGCGGGCGTCATCTTCTGCTCGTTCTCCGAGGCCGTGCGCGAGCACCCGGAGCTGGTGGAGCGCTACCTGGGCACGGTGGTGCCCTTCTCCGACAACTTCTTCGCGGCGCTCAACTCCGCGGTCTTCAGCGACGGTTCGTTCTGCTACGTGCCCAAGGGCGTGAAGTGCCCCATGGAGCTGTCCACGTACTTCCGCATCAACGCGGCGGACACGGGCCAGTTCGAGCGCACGCTGCTCATCGCGGATGAGGGCGCCTCCGTGAGCTACCTGGAGGGCTGCACCGCGCCCATGCGCGACACCAACCAGCTGCACGCGGCGGTGGTGGAGTTGGTGGCGCTGGACGGCGCGTCCATCAAGTACAGCACGGTGCAGAACTGGTACCCGGGGGACGCGGAAGGCAAGGGCGGCATCTACAACTTCGTCACCAAGCGCGGCATCGCGCACCAGCGCGCCAAGATTTCCTGGACGCAGGTGGAGACGGGCTCGGCCATCACCTGGAAGTACCCCAGCGTCATCCTCAAGGGGGATGACTCGGTGGGCGAGTTCTACTCGGTGGCGCTCACCAACCACCGGCAGCAGGCGGACACGGGCACGAAGATGATCCACATCGGGAAGAACACCCGGTCCACCATCGTGTCCAAGGGCATCTCCGCGGGCCGCGGACAGAACACGTACCGGGGGCAGGTGAAGGTGCTCAAGAGCGCGGCGAACGCACGCAACTACACGCAGTGCGATTCGCTGCTCCTGGGCGACGAGTGCGGCGCCCACACGCTGCCGTACATCGAGGTGAAGAACGCGACCGCGCAGGTGGAGCACGAGGCGTCCACGTCGAAGATTGGCGAGGACCAGCTCTTCTACTGCCGGCAGCGCGGCATCTCGCAGGAGGACGCGGTGTCGATGATCGTGAACGGCTTCTGCCGTCAGGTCTTCAAGGAACTGCCCATGGAGTTCGCCGTGGAGGCGCAGAAGCTCCTGGGCGTGAGTCTGGAAGGGAGCGTGGGGTGATGGCGTCGCTACTGAGCATCCAGGACCTGCACGCCCGCGTGGGCGGCAAGGACATCCTCAAGGGCATCAATCTGGAAGTCGCCGCCGGCGAGGTGCACGCCATCATGGGGCCCAACGGCTCCGGCAAGAGCACGCTCGCGGGCGTGCTGGCGGGGCGTGAGACGTACGAGGTGACGAAGGGCTCCGTGCGCTTCGACGGCAAGGACCTGCTGGGCACGCCGCCGGAGGAGCGCGCGAAGGCGGGCGTGTTCCTGGGGTTCCAGTACCCGGTGGAGATTCCGGGCGTGGGCAACCTGCACTTCCTGCGCACGGCGCTCAACGCGCAGCGCCGCGCGAAGGGCGAGGAGGAGCTGGACGCGATGGACTTCCTCCAGCTGGCCAAGGAGAAGGCGAAGCTCGTGCAGCTGGACGCGGCGTTCATGAACCGCTCCGTGAACGAGGGCTTCTCCGGCGGAGAGAAGAAGCGCAACGAGATCTTCCAGATGGCGGTGCTCCAGCCCCGGCTGGCGCTGCTGGACGAGACGGACTCGGGCCTGGACATCGACGCCCTGCGCATCGTCGCGGGCGGCGTGAACGCGCTGCGCGCGAAGGACCGCGCCATGGTCGTGATTACGCACTACCAGCGGCTCTTGGACTACATCGTGCCGGACCACGTGCACGTGATGTCGGCGGGCCGCATCGTGCGCTCGGGTGGGCGCGAGCTGGCGCTGGAGCTGGAGGAGAAGGGCTACGGCTGGATCGGGGAGGGCGCGGCCGCCGGCAAGGCGAAGGAGGCCCGGCCATGAGCGCGTCCCACTACGCGGAGGTGGCCCGGGCCTTCCAGGCGCGCGGCGATGCGCCCGCGTGGCTCCAGGCGTTTCGTGAGCAGGGCCTGAGCCAGTTCCAGGCGCGTGGTCTGCCCACGTCCAAGGACGAGGAGTGGAAGTACACGCCCGTCGCCACGCTGTCGTCGCATCCCTTCCAGCCCGCGCGGGACGTGTCCGCGGGCGAGGACGTGGCCCAGGCGGTGGCGCGGCACGCGCTGCCCGGCCCGCGGCTCGTGTTCGTGGACGGCAGCTTCGTGCCGGCGCTGTCGGTGCTCACCGGCCTGCCGCGCGGCGTGGTGCTCAAGCCGCTGTCGCAGGCGCTGCGTGAAGACGGCGCGCTGTTGCAGGAGACGCTGGGCCAGCTCTCCCGGCCGTCCGCGCATGCCTTCACGTCGCTCAACGCGGCGCTGCTGGAGGAGGGCGCGCTGCTCACGCTCGCCCCCCGGGCCCTGAGCGAGGTGCCGGTGCAGTTGCTGTTCCTCGCGCGCGGCGGCGACGGGCCGGTGCTGGCCAGTCCGCGCATCGTCGTGGTGGCGGGCGAGGGCAGCGAGGCCACGCTGGTGGAGACGTACGCGGGGCTGGGCACGGGGGCGACGTTCACCAACGCCGTGACGGAGGTGTCGCTGGGCGACAACGCCAGCCTGCGCCACTTCAAGCTCCAGGCGGAGGGTGACACCGCGGTGCACCTGGGCGGGCTGTACTCGCGGCAGGGGCGCGACAGCCGCTTCCAGTCGCACGCGTTCTCGTTCGGCGGGCTGCTGGCGCGCAACGAAGTGCACGCGGCCTTCGCGGGCGAGGGTGGCGAGTGCGTGCTCAACGGCCTGTTCGTGGGCCGGGGCACGCAGCACCTGGACAACCGCACGGACCTGGACCACGCGGTGCCGCACTGCTCCAGCCGAGAGCTCTACAAGGGCGTGCTGGATGACCGCGCGCGCGGCACCTTCCACGGGAAGATCCGCGTGCGCGAGGACGCGCAGAAGACGGACGCGAGCCAGACGAGCCGCAACCTGCTGCTCTCCGAGGGCGCGCAGGTGGACGCCCGGCCGCAGCTCGAAATCTTCGCGGACGACGTGAAGTGCGCCCACGGCACGGCGGTGGGCCGGCTGGATGACAACGCGCTGTTCTACCTGCGCTCGCGCGGCATCCCGAAGGTGGAGGCGGAGCGGATGCTGACGCAGGCGTTCGCGAGCGAGCTGGTGCGCGCGGTGCCGGAGGGTCCGGTGCGCGCGCGCGTGGAGGAGCTGCTCGCGGGAAAGCTGCCGGGTTCGGCGGAGGTGATGGGATGAGCGGGCCTGGATTCGACCTCGCGCGGGTGCGCGCGGACTTCCCCATCCTGCGGCAGGAGGTGCGGGGCCGGCCGCTGGTGTACCTGGACAGCGCCGCCACGGGGCAGAAGCCGCAGGCGATGCTGGACGCGCTGACGCGCTTCTACACGCACGACAACGCCAACGTGCACCGCGGCGTGCACATCCTCTCCGAGCGCGCCACGCAGGCCTTCGAGGACGCGCGCGAGACGGTGCGCCGCTTCATCCACGCCAAGGACGTGCGCGAGGTCATCTTCGTGCGCGGCACCACGGAGGCCATCAACCTGGTGGCCGCCACCTACGGCCGCAAGCACGTGGGCCCGGGCGACGAGGTGCTCATCTCCGCCATGGAGCACCACTCCAACATCGTGCCCTGGCAGATGGTGTGCGACGCGGCGGGCGCGAAGCTGCGCGTGATTCCGGTGGATGACCGCGGCGAGCTGCGCATGGACGCCGTGGACGCGCTGCTCACGGAGAAGACGCGCCTGCTGGCCATCACCCACGTGTCCAACGCGCTGGGCTCCGTGAACCCCATCAAGGAACTGGTGGCGAAGGCGCACGCGAAGAACATCCCGGTGCTGGTGGACGGGGCGCAGTCGGTGACGCATTTCCCGGTGGACGTGCAGGACCTGGGCTGTGACTTCTACGCCTTCAGCGGGCACAAGCTCTTCGGGCCCACGGGCATCGGCGTGCTGTACGGGAAGCTGTCCATGCTGGAGTCGCTGCCGCCGTACCAGGGCGGCGGGGACATGATCCTCTCCGTGACGATGGAGAAGACCGTCTACAACCGCGTGCCGCACCGCTTCGAGGCGGGCACGCCGGACATGGCGGGCGCGGTGGGGCTGGCCGCGGCCATCCGCTACCTGGAGGCCCTGGGCATGGAGAACGTGTCCCAGCACGACCAGTGGCTGCTCGCGTACGCGACGGACGCGCTCCAATCGGTGCCGGGCCTCAAGCTGGTGGGCACGGCGCCGCGCAAGACGGGCGTGCTGTCCTTCACGCTGGAGGACGTCCACCCGCACGACGTGGGCACCATCCTGGACCAGGAGGGCATCTGCATCCGCACCGGGCACCACTGCGCCCAGCCGCTGATGCAGCGCTTCGGGGTGGCGGCCACGGCGCGGGCGTCGCTGGCGCTCTACAACACGCGCGAGGACGTGGACGCGCTGGTGAAGGGCCTGCACAAGGTGAAGGAGGTGTTCGCGTGAGCTCCGACCTCAAGGACCTGTACCAGGAGGTGGTGCTGGAGCACTCCAAGCGCCCGCGCAACTTCCGGGTGGTGGAGGGTGCCACCTGCGCGGCGGAGGGCTACAACCCGCTGTGCGGCGACCAGCTCTCCGTGACGCTCAAGCTGGAGGACGGCGTCATCCGCGACATCGGCTTCCAGGGCCAGGGCTGTGCCATCTCCAAGGCGTCCGCGTCGCTGATGACGGGCGCGGTGAAGGACAAGACGCGCGAGGAGGCCGAGGCCCTCTTCGAGCGCGTGCACACACTGGTGACCGAAGGGCCGGACAAGGTGGACGTGGAGTCGCTGGGCAAGCTCGCGGTGCTGTCCGGCGTGAGCGAGTTCCCGGCCCGGGTGAAGTGCGCGAGCCTGGCGTGGCACACGCTGCACGCGGCGCTGGATGGCCGCTCCACCTCGGTGTCGACGGAGTAGGGAGGGGACATGCGAGGCGCGATGACAGTCATCGAGCGCGACGTGGACGCGATGCTCATCCCCAGCGGGGACAAGGTGTTGCTGCCGGCGGGCTCGGAGTTGACGGTGGTGCAGACGCTGGGCGGCAACGTCACGGTGCAGGACCCGTACGGCCAGCTGTTCCGCATCGACGAGAAGAACGCGGACGCGCTGGGCGAGGAGTACGCCGCCAAGGCGAAGACGCCCGACGCGGAGATCACCCCCGGGGAGTTCCACGAGGAGCAGGTCTGGGAGCAGCTGCGCACGGTCTACGACCCGGAGATCCCGGTGAACATCGTGGAGCTGGGCCTGGTGTACACGTGCAAGGCCACGCCGCTGGAGGAAGGCGGCCAGCGCGTGGACATCGAGATGACGCTCACCGCGCCCGGCTGCGGCATGGGGCAGGTGCTGGTGGAGGACGTGCGCTCCAAGGTGTCCGCGCTGCCCGGCGTGAAGGAGGCCCACGTGGAGCTCGTCTGGGAGCCCCAGTGGGACCAGAGCCGCATGACGGACGTCGCGCGGCTCCAGCTGGGTTGGATGTGAAGTCCCCGGGCCCTGCCTGCTAGGCCAGGGCCTTTCGGCCGCGCGCGACCAGGCCCAGCGTGGCCGCGGCGGCGAGTCCCCCCGCGAGCCACCGGGGCCAGCGCGGCGCGGCCTCCGCGGTGGAGCGGCGGGTGATGGCGGGCGACATGCGCTCCGCGAGGAGCTCCACCATCGCGTGCTCGAAGGCGAGCAGGTCGTGCGGCCCCCGGCTGGACACCCAGTTGCCGTCGCGCACGACGGGCTCATCCGTCCAGTGCGCGCCCGCGTTCTCCAGGTCGTTGCGGATGCCCGGCCAGGACGTCACGTGGCGGCCTTCCAGCAGCCCCGCCGACGCGAGCAGCCACGGCCCGTGACAGATGACCGCGATGGGCAGGTCCAGCAGGTCCGCGTCCTTCACGAAGTCCAGCGCCAGGGCGCTCTGCCGGAGGAAGTCCGGGTTCATGAAGCCGCCGGGCAAGAGCAGCGCGTCGAAGTCCGCGGCCTTCACCTCGCGCAGCGTGGCATCCACGCGCACCTTGCGGCCGGGCACCAGCAGGTTCATGCCCCGGATGCGGCCCTTGTGGAGGGAGACGATGGTGACGCGCGCGCCCTCTTTCTCCAGGCGCTTCACCGGCCGCGTCAGCTCCACCTGCTCGAAGCCATCCGCCGCCAGCACGGCCACCCGCATCCCCTTCAGCTTCTTCATTGCCCTGTCCTCCCTGATGTCCCGATGTCTGGCGCTGCCCTACAACCCAAACCTGCACGGTGGACATGCCCTGCGGGGAGGGGAAGCGGCGGGCAGGCGGGCAGGCGGGCGCTCGCGGTGTCGCTGGGTGGAATGCCTCTGGGGGCTGGTGCGGCGCGGCATGCGGCGGTCCTGGACGCCCCCGGGGGAACGGCTCTACGACAAGGGTTCCTTTCTGGAGGCGCACGGCATGTCCCCCACGTTCTCTCCCCGGATGCACCGGAGCCTGCTCGCGGGCACGGCGCTGCTGCTGGCCCCCATGGGCTGCGCCACGTCCTCGCAGGTGGGCGCCGCGCGTGACGAGGCGGCCCTGCGCACGGATGAACCGCCGCGCGTGAAGCCGAAGTGGGGCTTGGTCATCCACGGCGGCGCGGGCGTGATTTCGCGCGAGAACCTCAGCCCGGAGCGCGAGGCCGCGATGCGCGCCGTGCTCACGCAGGCGCTCCAGGCGGGGCACGCGGTGCTGGCGAAGGGAGGCCGGAGCCTGGACGCGGTGACGGCGGCCATCCACGTGCTGGAGGACTCGCCGTACTTCAACGCCGGCAAGGGCGCGGTGTTCAACCACGACGGCGTGAACGAGCTGGACGCGGCGGTGATGGACGGCAAGACGCGCATGGCCGGCGCGGTGGCCGGCGTGCGCCACATCCAGAACCCCATCGACCTGGCGCGGCTGGTGATGGAGAAGTCGCCGCACGTGATGATGGTGGGCGACGGGGCGGAGGCCTTCGCGCAATCGCAGGGCATGCCCCTGGTGGACGCGAAGTACTTCTACACGGAGGAGCGCTGGCAGGGCCTCCAGCGCGCGCTGGAGCAGGAGCGCGCGAAGGAGGCGCCGCCGACGCAGGTGCAGCCACCCACGGCACCGGAGACACCTGGACAGCCCGCGGCACCGGCCCAACCCCAGCCGCAGCCCGGCTCGTCGCTGACGCCGGGCGTGGACCCCATCACGGGGGACCACAAGTTCGGCACGGTGGGCGCGGTGGCGTTGGATCAACACGGCGACCTCGCGGCGGGCACGTCCACGGGCGGCATGACCAACAAGCGCTTCGGCCGGGTGGGGGACTCGCCCATCATCGGCGCGGGCACCTACGCGGATGAGCGCTGCGCCGTCTCCGCCACGGGACACGGCGAGTTCTTCATCCGCTACACCGTGGCGCGCGACATCTGCGCCCGCGTCGAGTACCAGGACCTGCCGCTCCCGGAGGCCGCCAGCTACGTCATCAACGACGTGCTGGTGAAGGCCGGCGGCGAGGGCGGCGTCATCGCCATGGACCGCCAGGGCCACGTGGCCATGCCCTTCAACTCCAGCGGCATGTACCGCGGCTACATCGGCGAGGACGGCACGCCCACCGTCGCCATCTTCCAGCAACCCTAGGCAGGCGGCCGGGCCCCGCTCCGCGCATCACTCACGTGACGCGCGGAGCGTCGCGGCGACTACTGCTTCACGAGGAACAGCTCGCGCACCTGGAGCAGGTCCACGTCACCGGCGAAGGCGGCGAACTTCTCGTACTCCGCCGGGGTGACGCGGGCGCGGGGCATGTGGATGGACTCCGCGATGCTGAGCGTGCGCCCCTCCTGCTTCTCCGTGCGGGTGAAGTGGCCGAACTCGCTGTCCACCTTCAGGCCCGCCTGCGGGTCGCTGAGCTTCCAGCCCTGGGGCAGGGTGAGGGCGACGTTGGTGCGGCTGGCCTCCGTGTCGTCGATGTAGAGCGGCGTGGTGCGCGTGGACAGCTGCACGTAGCGCCGGCCCAGCAGGGCGGGGAAGGTGACGGGGCCCAGCGCCATGCGGCTGTCGCCCTCCATGCGCCCGAAGCGCGGCACGGTGAACGCGTAGCGCAGCACGAACGGCGCGCCCACGGCCTCCTCATGCTCCAGCTTCACGGACGCCAGCTCCGCGCCGCCGAAGTAGCGCGACACCGCGCCCTGGAGCGCCTGCTTGCGGCTCTCCGCGGAGAGCTGCTCGAAGGCCTCCGCGATTTGCGCGGCCTCGAAGCCGGAGTACGTCTCCTCGCCCTGGCCCTTGAGGCTGCCGTCGGCGCCCAGCTCCAGGGTGAGCTTCACGTCCTTGCCCGTGCGCGGCTTGAGCGGCGGCGTCTTCACCTTCTGCAGGGGCTTGCCGGGCTCCGGCAGCAGGTACGCCTCACGCTCGCCCATGGCGGCCTCCGGCAGCTCGCCGAAGGGGCCGTAGCGCACGGACGTGTCCAGCCACACCGGCGCCTCGCCCGGCACCTCCACGCGCAGCGCCGCGTAGGGCAGGAGCGCGTCCGCCGGGAAGAGGTAGGGCGCGGGGTCGGTGTTGAAGGTGCGGATGGCCGCGATGCGCGAGGGGATGCCCAGCGTCTCCAGGCCCGCCTTCATCACGGTGAGCCGGCTGCCGCGGTCCTGCGCCACGGTGGAGGCGGCGGACTGCGCGAGGCTCGCGTCGCGGCCGGAGAAGCGCTTCATCACCGCGGCGTGCAGCGCCTTCACCGCGTCCAGGCCCTTCTTGCCCTCCGTGGCCTGGCGCGCGAACGCCTCCACTTCGGACGTGCGCAGCCACCGGTCCTGGAACGCGTCGCCGTACACGCGCGCCAAGCCATCGTTGCCCGTCTCGCCCGCGCCCACCATCACGAAGGGCAGGTACTCGTTGCCGGAGGGCGGCGCGTCCGGCTCCGGGATGAACGGCGGCACGCGGCGCGCGTCGTAGTGGAAGACCTCCACGTCGCCCTTCACCTCCGGCGGCGGCGCCTTCATGCCGTGCGCGTCCACCTTCATGCCGCTGCCCTTGGGCGCGACGACGGTGTACGTGCTCCACGCGTTCGGCTGGTTGGCGATCTGGAAGTAGAACGCGGACGCGGTGAAGCCCGGCTGCGCGGGGCCGCGGTCGCTTTCGGGCAGCAGGTACTCCACCTCCACGGAGTCACCGACCTGCACGCCGGGCAGGCTCATGGTGTCCTTGCCCTCGATGTTCTCCGGCTCCAGCACGCGGCCGTCGGCCTTGAGGGTGCGCAGCGCCAGCACCTGGGCGCCGCGCGGGATGTTCACCTCCGCGATGTCCTGCACGCCCGACTGCTCCAGCGCCTTCTGGATGGTGTGGATGCGGTTGACGAGCGAGCCGTCCGGGTAGACCTGCACCGCCGCCGCGTCCAACACGTACGCCGCCGCGCTGCCGCCCGTCACAGGCGCCGCCTCGTAGGCCTTCAGCGCCTCCTTGCCGTCGATGGCGTACGCCGCCAGCAGCTCCTTGCCCGTCTTCGCGCGCTCCACCGCGCGGCGCAGCGACAGGTCCGTGCCGTCCAGCTTGAGCGCCTGCTCGCGCAGCTTCAGCGCCTCCGCGCCCTGGCCCGCGTACTCGCGCACGTCCGCCAGCCGCTTGAGGATCTCCGCGTTGCGCGGCCACACCCTGGCCTGCGTCTGGAGCACCTTCGCCGCGTCTTCGTAGCGGCGCTGGCTCAGGTAGATGCTGGAGAGCGCCGCGGCGGTGGTGAGGTTGTCCGGGTCCTGCGCCAGCAGCTGCGTGTAGCCCTTGGCCGCGCCCTCCAGGTCGCCGCGCGTGCGCAGGTGGTCCACCCGCCGGGCGTCCGCGCCGGGGCAGCCCTCCTGGGCCTTCACCAGCTCGTCCGTGCGGGCCACCGCGTCGCGCCGGCGCGCCAGCGAGTACTGCAACCCCAGCGCCTCGCACAGGCCCGGCTGGGCCTCCAGCGCCGAGGCCAGGGCGACCTCCGCCTGCGCGTCCACGTCCAGCGCCAGCGCGGCGCGGGCCATGAGGATGTGCACCGGGAAGCCCGCGGGCTTCACCGCGTCGCGCGCCGTCTTCAGCGTGTCCAGCGCGGTGGCCGGCTGGCCGTCATCCAGGAAGAGGTCCGCGCGGAGCAATAGCGCGGACACGTTGCCCGGGTCCTTCGCCAGCGCCGCCTCCAGGTCGCGGGTGGCCCGGCCGCGCGCCACCTTGGACGGGATGCCGCGGTCCTGCGCGGCCTGCTCCGCGCGCAGGGTGAGCAGCGCGGGCGTCGTCGCCTCCAGCTTCGCCATCAGCCGCTGGGTGCCGTCCGGGTCGCGCGCCAGGCCGTCGCGCACCGCGAGGAAGGTGCTCAGCGTCTCGCCGGCCTCGCCCTGGAGCGCCTGGGCCAGGTCCTCCGCGCCCGGGTACATGTCCGGGGCCTCCACCTCGCCCGGGGCGCTCGCGTCCCAGCGCGGCGCGGGCCCGGTGGCGGCGGTGAGGCGCACCCCGGCGGGGCTGCCGTCCGCCTTCATCAGCGCGAAGGTGAGCCCGCCCTGGGTGTTGTCGCGGGACATCTTCACCACGAAGCGGTGCTTGCCCGCTGGCAGCTCCATCGCGCGCACGGTCACCGTGGACGCGGTGCGCGCCCAGTCGCGGCGCTCCAGCACGGGGGCGCCGTCCATCAGCACGCGGTGCGACGTCTGGCTCACCGTGCGCAGCACGTACACGCCGGCCTGCGCCACCTCCGCGTCGATGCCCAGCGCGTACATGTCCCCGTGCCCGGGTTCGCCGCCCAGGTCCAGCCGGCCGTCCGGCGAGCGCACCGTGCGCGCCGCGAGCGCGCCGTACGCGCCCGTGAAGGGGCCCGCGAACGAACCGTCCTTCTCCGGCGCGATGGGCTCGTCGATGGCCAGCACGTGGAAGGGCGAGAAGGGCCCCACCAGCGTGGCCTCGCTCGCGCCGCCCAGGTCCTTGAGCGTCTGGGCCTGGGTGGCCGTGTCCGCGCGGAGGCTGGCCACCGCCAGGCGCGTGGCGCGCAGCAGGTAGGCGGTCTCACCCCGGGCGCCCGCGGCGAGCGCGGCGTCCACGCCCTTGAGGAGGGTGTCGTCCTCCGCGCGCGACGTGCCCACGCGGTCCAGCATGTAGCGGGCGGCGATGACGGCCAGCGGGTGGCGCGGGGCGCGCTTCACCAGCTCCACCGACGCGGCGAGCGCGCGGTCGGACTGGCCGTTGCGCCGGGCCAGCAGCGCCTGCCCCTCCAGGGCGTACGGGTCGCCCGGGTCCTTCTGCACGGCGGCGTCGAAGCGCTGCTGCGCGAGCTTCACGTCGCCCGCGACGAGGTACGCGTGGAAGCCCGCGAACGCGAGCGTGCGCGCCTCCGCGTCACCCTGACCGGCGCGCTCGGCGGCGGACTCGAGCACGTGGGGCGCGACGACGGAGGAGGGCCGGGGGCAGCCGGTGAGTCCGGCGACGAGGGCGAGCGCGGTCAGGCCGCGACGGAAGGTGCGCATAGGGGAGCCGAGGGATAATGCAATCCCCTCGGAGAGGCCATATTCCCCTCGCGGTGCTTGTCCGGGACTGGCCCCGCCCGGTCCCCTAGCGTCGCTTCGGGGCGGGCTTGGCGGGGGCCGCCTTGACCGGCTGGCGCTTGGGCGGGGGCGGCGGGGCGGGCTTCTTCTGGACCACCGCCTTGGCCGGCACCGTGTTGGCGGCCACCGTGCGCACCGGCGCCTGGGGGATGACCACCACCGGCGTGGCGGGGGCCTCCACCACGGACGCGGGCCGGTCCACCGTGTAGGTGAGCCCCTCGATGCTGCAGGTGCCCTCGATGCAGCCGACGACCGGCGCCGGGGCCTCACCGAAGTGGGCCTGCCAGTCCCGGCCCAGGTTCAGCGGCTCCGCGATGGCGCGCTGATCCTTACCCTGGCCGACGAAGGCCTGCATCACGCCGTCCTCGGTGACGAACAGCTCCAGCCGCGCTTCACCCTCCGGGGACACCAGGCCCAGCATGGCGCCGCTGCGCTCACCCAGCGCCCACTCCAGGGACAGCGGCGCGCCCGCGCCGTGGTTCACGAGCATCACGTAGCGGCCCGGCCGTCCCAGCAGCCCCACCGCGGCCACCGGCTCCGGCGGCGGGCCGTTCAGCACTTCCTTCAGGCGGCGCTGCCACGTGGCTGGCGGCGCTTCGGCGCGCACGCGCGCGGTCAGCCGGGCGACGCCGCCCACCAGCCCCATCACGTCCACGCGGGCGCGGCCCACGCGCGACTCCTTGTCTTCGTCCACGGGCGGGAAGACGAGGGCCTTGTTCTCGAAGGTCAGCGTCCGGCCCGCCACCAGCACCTGCGGTAGGTCCGGACCGTCTCCCATCGTCACCCGGCGCTTGTCCGTGGTGACCTCTTCCACCCGGCCGGGACCGTTGCGGGGCGTGTCCGGACCCAGCTCGCCCATCATGGCGGCGCCCGGCAGCGGCGGCTGCACGTGCACCTGCCCGCTGCGGTGGTACGCCACGCCCAGCACGCCCACGGCGGCCAGCACCGTCACGCTCGCGGCCGTCTGCGCCGTCACGCGCGCCGCGCGGCGCATGGACGCCTTCGCCCGCTGCCAGCGCGTCAGCCGCAGGGGCGGCATGGACAGCAGGCTGCCGGGGACCAGCGGCTCCAGGTCCGCGATGAGCGCGGTGACGGACGGATAGCGGTCGTCGGGATCCGGCTTGAGGCACCGCATCACGATGGCGTCCACGCGCGGATCCAGCCCCGAGCGCTTGCGCGACGGAGGATCGAAGGTGCCCAGCGGCACCTCGCCCGTGAAGGTCTCGTAGAGGATGACGCCCAGCGAGAAGATGTCCGCCCGCGCGTCCGCGCTCTTCGCGTCCACGCGCTGCTCGGGCGCCATGTACGAGATGGTGCCCATGGACACGTGCGTGGACGTGAGCGCGAAGCGCGAGGCCGCCGTCGCGTCGTCCAGGAAGGACGCCAGCCCGAAGTCGGACACCTTCGCGATGCCGCCGGCCTGCTGATCCAGCAGGATGTTCTCCGGCTTCAGGTCGCGGTGGATGACGCCCCGGCCGTGCGCGTACTCGATGGCCCGGCAGATCTCGAGCATCCGGCGCAGGAGCACCGGCGTCTCCATGGACGGGCTGCGCATGAGCTCGCGCAGGGACGGCCCGTCCACGAACTCCATCACGAGGTAATAGGTGGTGTCCGTCTTCCCCTTGTCGACGATGGCGACGACGTGGGGGTGGCTCAGGGTCGCCAGCGCCGCGGCTTCCTTCTGGAAGCGCGCGATGAACGACGGGTCCTTGGCCAGCTCCGGGTTCAGCAGCTTCACCGCGACCGTGCGGCCGAGCGACAGCTGGGTGGCCTTGTGGACCTCTCCCATGCCGCCGGCACCGACGAGCTTCTCCAGGCGGTAGCCGCTGACGAGGTCAGGAGGCCGGGAACGACTGATGGCGGTTGGCTCAAACGAGGACATGGGCGGGGCGCTGGGCGGCGAGGGTAGCAGAAACGGGACGCCGCGTTACCGCTCCCCTTCAGTCCCTCGGGCCCCCTCCCGCTCGCCGGGTGGCCGGGCAGCCGTGACCCGGGTGGGCTCAGGTGTCCCCGACGACGGGGCGCAGCACGCTGGTGAGGTTGGTGCGCACCTGCGACAGCGAGGAGCGCATGTTCGCGTGCCGCACCGACGCGCCAATGGCCCGCGCCAGCGACTTGAGCAGGGACACCTCTTCCGGACGCCAGATGCGCGCCTGGTGGCAGTCCTCGAACGCCACGAACCCCCACCACTGCTTGGCCGGGACGATGGGGCACAGCAGGACGGACTGCACGCCCTGGCGCTCCAGCAGCTCGCGCATCATCGGCGGCGCCTCGCGGGAGGTGCAGTTGACCGGCATCCCCGCCTCCAGCATGTCCGTCCACGCCATCGCGTAGTCGCGCAGGGGCAGCGCACGCAGCACCGGGTGCGCCAGCGGGGACACCACGCCCGGCTCCGCCCACGCGTGGCGCAGGTCCGTGAGGAACCGGCCCGCCAGGTTCGTGGTCCGGTTCTCGAAGATGCACGCGCGATCCACCTTCATCGGGCGGGCCACCATGCCCAGCGCATCCGAACCCGTGGCCGGGCACAGGCCCTTGTCCAGGAGCAACCGCGACGCTTCGGACACCTTCGTGAACGCTTCCACCATGACCGTCTCGCTTGAAGGGGGGGAGGGGGGCGCCCCTTCCTGTCGTGGATGAACCGCCATCCACATATGTCCTGTTATGCGCGATTCCTCTGTTCCTGTCAAATGGTGGTTTTACTGAAAAACCAAGAAGAGGGGGGAAAGCGCTTCCCAGGCACTGAAACGACAACAGGGGCGCCCTCGTGAAGAGAGCGCCCCTGCCGGGCACCGTGTCCCGCACGTTCCTTGGAAACGGGCGGACGCGAGTGAAGAGAGGGATCAGCCCTCGGTCTTCGTCTCGGTGGTGGTCTTCTTCTCGGTCTTGGTCTTCGTGCCCTTCTTGGTGGCCTTGCCCTCGTGCTTGGTCTCGGTCTTGGACTCGGTCTTCATCTCACCCTTCATCTCGCCCTGCGCCTCGGGGGCGGCGGCCTCGGTCTTCGCCTCGGCGGCGGGGGCCGGCTGCGCGGCGGGGGCGGCGGCGGGGGCCGGGGTGTTGGCAAACGCGGCGGAGGCGGCGAACAGGGCGGCGACGATGACGGTCTTCATGGATGGCTCCGGGGACGACACGCCGACGCGGGATTGCATCGGTTGATGCCAGAGCCCTAGAGCACCCGCCGTGCCAGGGGCGGTTTCAAGCAACTTCGCGGGGTTCTCCGGGTGGGAGCGGATCCGCCATGGGGAGAATCTCCTCAGTTGCAATTGAAACGATGGGTGCAAGCTCCCCAGGCAGGCGCACGTTGCTTTGACGGCAACGACGCTCTTCTGCAAGCTGCACCGCGTCCATCCCGTCCCGAGCGCCACGCGCCGGGCCGCGGAGTGGAGCATGAAGCCCGGTCGTCCTCGTCGTGCATGTCGCGCGGCCAGGTGTCGGGAGAGATGGCGTATGCGGCACCTGCTGGCGGCATGGAGTGTGGCGTGGCTCGGAGTGGGATGCGCCGCGACCATTCCCCCTGAACGCCTCCAGGCCCAGGTGTCGGAGACGGAGCGCTGGCAGCGCGAGTACCAGGCCGAGCGCGAGCGCACCGAGGCCCTGGCGGCGAGGATGGCGGCGCTGGAGTCCGCGCTGGAGGAGCTGACGCAGGAGCGCGCGGAGGCGGAGCAGGCGCGCGCGGAGGCGGAGCAGGCGCGCGCGACCGCGACAGACGAACTGGCGCGGCTGGAGGCGGAGCGCCACGCGCTGGAGGAGCACAACGCGCAGCTGCTGGCGCGGCAGCGCGAGCTGGCGGCGCTGCACGAGGAGCTGTCGGACGTGTGGTACGAGTCCGCGCTGGAGCGCGCGCGGCGGCGCACCCAGCCGCCCCTGCCGGGCGCCTCCTCCACCGAGGCCAACGGGCCGGTGCCGTGAGTTTCACGAGGGCGTCCCCGCGGGACGCCTTCTGCTGTTTCTTCTTCTGATGTCCCAAGGAGCGTGCCCGTGGCGATGAACTCGCGGACCCCCATCCGTGGATACCGCGCGGGATTCTTCTTCGTGGTGATGCTGCTGTCGGGCGTCACCGGCTTCATGCTCTGGACGGAGGTGCGCACCGGGCATCAGGTGGACGCGCTGGTGCTGGAGGCCCTGGAGCGCGCGAGCCTCATCGGCCGCATCCGCGTGGACGTGATGTCGCTGGAGTCCGCCATCGAGGCGCACGTGCGCTCCAGCGGCGACGCCGAGCGCAAGGAAGCCGACGCGGTGATGGAGGACATCCTGGGCAGCATCCGCCAGTCCTCGGAGGCGTACATGCGCCACCTGCCGCCCGGCGAGAAGGAGGTCTGGCTGCGCTTCAACGGCGCGTGCCAGGGGCTGGCGGATCAGGTGCGCGCGGCGGCGGTCTTCTCACGCCAGCGCGACGCGGAGCGCGCCCGGCGCCATTTGGTGGAGAGCATCCGCCCGCTGGCGGCGGAGGTGGACCAACTGGCGGGACAGCTGGCCACGGAGAACGCGTCCGACGCGCGCGTGCTGGTGGGACGGCTGGGCACGCTGCGGGTGCGCAACACGGCCCTGGGCGCGGTCACCACGCTCCTGGCCATCCTGCTGTCCATGGTGGTGGGCTGGCACATCATCTCCCTGCTCAAGCGCCAGGACGCCACCATCCAGGGGCAATTGGAGGAGCTGGGGCGGCACAACCAGGAGCTGGATGCGTTCACCCGGCGCGTGGCGCACGACCTGATGGGGCCGCTGTCCCCGCTCAAGGGCTACCTCACGCTCATCCGGCGCTCCGGCGCGGTGAAGGACCCGGGCGCGCTGGAGATGATCTCCCAGTGCGAGTCCAGCGCGGTGCGCATGGGCGAGCTCATTGAAGCGCTGCTGCGCTTCTGCCGCGCGGGCACCCGGGGCGACGGGACGATGGGGGAGCTGGACACGGCGGTGAGCACGCTCTTGTTGGAGGTGAGCCAGACAGCGACGGCGCTGGGCGTGTCGCTGGAGCGCGAGCTGGAGCCAGGCGTGCTGGTGGACTGTCCGGCGCAGCTGCTCCAGGTGGTGGCGCGGAATCTCTTGTCCAACGCGGTGAAGTACACGGCGGGGCGGCCGGATCCGCGCGTGAAGGTGCGGGTGGCGACGGAGGGCACGGACGCGGTGGTGGAGGTGACGGACAACGGGCTGGGGATGAGCGCGGCGACGCAGGCGTCGTTGTTCCAGCCGTTCTTCCGGGCCGCGGAGGTGCGGGGCATTCCCGGGCACGGCCTGGGACTGGCCACCACCCGGCGCGTGGTGGAGGCGCACGGCGGCACGCTCACGGTGCACTCGGAGGAGGGGAAGGGCACGCGGATCCGCGTGCGGTTCGCGCGTGTGGCGCGCACTCCGGCGCCGCTTGTGGTGGAGTCCGGCCCGCAGCGCGACGCCCCCTCCATCCGCAAGGCCTCATGAGCTCAGCCCGAATCCTCGTCGTCGATGATGATCCGCATGCGCGCGACCTGCTCCAGCGCCTCCTGGGCGTGCTGGGGCCGGTGACGCAGGCGCCGGACCCCAAGGGCGCGGCGGAGCGGATGGGCGAGCAGTCCTTCGACCTGGTCCTCACGGACATGGCCATGCCCGACCCGGGCGACGGCCTGAAGGTGCTCCAGCTGGTGAAGTCGAACCTGCCGGACACGCCGGTGATTGTCGTGACGGCGTT
Organism: Corallococcus caeni; assembly: GCF_036245865.1. Classification (NCBI taxonomy): domain Bacteria; kingdom Pseudomonadati; phylum Myxococcota; class Myxococcia; order Myxococcales; family Myxococcaceae; genus Corallococcus; species Corallococcus caeni. Next base: position 75,336 of record NZ_BTTW01000011.1, read on the forward strand.
CGGCAACATCGAGGGCGCGCTGGACAGCATCCAGCTGGGCGCCTTCGACTACCTGTCCAAGCCGTTCGACGTGGACGCCATCATGCGGGTGGCGAAGCGGGCGCTGGAGCAGAAGCGGCTGGTGGAGGAGAACCGCACGCTGCGCAAGCAGGTGGAGCGCACGTCGCTGGTGGGCCGCAGCCAGGCGCTGCTGGAGGTCTACAAGCAGGTCGCCCGCGCGGCGACGAGCAACGTGCCGGTGTTGATTACGGGTGAGACGGGCACGGGCAAGGAGATGGTGGCGCGGGCGCTGCACAGGCGCTCGGCGCGTTCGGGGGGGCCGTTCATCCCGGTGGACTGCGGCGCCATCACCGAGTCGCTGATGGAGAGCGAGCTGTTCGGCCACGCGAAGGGCAGCTTCACGGGAGCGTCCGGAGCGCGGCGCGGCCTGTTCGAGGAGGCCAACGGCGGCACGCTGTTCCTGGACGAGATTGGCGACGTGGGGATGAAGGTCCAGTCGCAGCTCCTGCGCGTGCTCCAGGAGGGGGAGATCCGCCGCGTGGGCGAGAGCGTCCCGGTGAAGGTGGACGTGCGGGTGCTGGCGGCGACGAACAAGGACCTGAAGGCGAAGGTAGCGGAAGGGGCGTTCCGCGAGGACCTGCTGTACCGGCTGGACGTGGTGCACCTGCACCTGCCGCCACTGCGCGAGCGGCGCGAGGACATCCCGGCGCTGGTGGAGCACTTCGCGTCGCTGCACGCGCGGGGCGGGGTGCGGCCGGTGGTGACGGCGGACGCGATGGCGCGGCTCACGGTGTACGACTGGCCGGGCAACGTGCGGCAGCTGGAGAACGTGATGGCGCGGGCGCTCGCGTTGAACGTCACGGGCGTGCTGGGGCCGCCGGACTTCCCGGAGCCCATCGGTGACGCGCCCAAGCGGCTGACGGGGCTCGCGGGAGACCTGCCCAGCCTCGCGGAGCTGTCGCGGCGGTACGCGGCGCACGTGCTCCAGCACGTGGGCGGCAACAAGAGCGAGGCGGCGCGCCTGCTGGGCGTGGACCGCAAGACGCTCTACAAGCTCCTGGAGTCGCCAGAGGCGCCCGAGGGGATTCCGCCTGCGGAGGGCAGGGGCTGATCCGCGGAGGGCACTTTCCGCCGTTCGTGGCAATCGCCGTTCAGGGCGCAAGGACTGCCCACCCACGCGTAGGAGATCGCACCTGGGCCGACGTTGAGGATGTCAGCGGGGACCCGTAGCGTTGCGGTCCGTATGCGCCGCCGCTGGTTCCCCCTCGGACTTCCCCTGTTGTTCTTCGCGTGCGCTCCGGTGGAGCCCCCCGTTCCCATCGCGCCGGTGGATGCGGGCACCGTGACGGCACAAGCCACCGTGCCCGACGCGGAGGCTGCTCCGTCGCCGGAGTCCGCGCAGGCGCTCCATTCCGCATGGCAGGCCACCGCGCCCGAGTCCTTCGATGACGGCGGCGTCACGCATGCCACCGCGCCGGCCCTGCTGGGCGCGGTGGAGAACTTGGAGGATGCGGGCAGTGCGCTCTCGCTGTCGCTGGAGCCTTCGCTGTCGCAATCCGCCTCCGTCGGCGCGGACACCGAAGCCCTGCCCGGCGAAGAGGAGCCGCAGGTCATCACCGAGTCCGAGGTCCCCCTGCTGGAACTGGGACCGGACGGTGAGCCGTTGATCGACGCGGAGGACTCCGCATCGGATGACGCCATCGCGCAGGCGACGGACGGCGGGAGCGCTGTTGTCGCCGTGGGCTCCGACCCGAATGCGCCAGGCTCCACGGTGGAGCCCCCTGTCGTGGGATCCGACTCCCAAGACCCCGCGACAGCGCCCATCACGGGCACCGACGGTGACGAGGACGTCGTCGCCGAAGCACCGCTCATGGACGCCGACGCGGGCATGGAGCCCTACGCCATTCCCTACGCCCCGGACGCGGGCTCGCTGCGAGTACGCCGCTCCATCGCGGTGCGCTCGGAGCCCCGGCAGGACTCACCGTCCCTGGGCACCGTGGCCCAGGACATGCGCGTGCGGTGGAAGGGCGCGATGCGCGGCCCGGACTGCGAGACGTGGGTGGAGATCGAGCCCCGTGGCTGGGTCTGCGAGCGCTACCTGGAACAGAACTTCCGCGAGCCCCGCGTCCGTCCGCTGCCCCGCCTGGAGGAGGGCGCGCTCACGCCCGGCATCTACGCGCGCGTCGTCGGCCGCCGCGTGCGCGCCTACCCGAGCCTCGCGCTCGCCCGGAAGAGGCGGCAGGGCGTGCTGCTCAAGGGCTCCGTCACCGTGAAGCTCCTGGGCCAGGTGAAGGTCGGCCGGCGCACCTTCTGGCGCACCTCCGACGGCCAGTACTTCGAAGCGCGCGTGCTGCGCGAACACCGCCCCTCCGACTTCAGCGGCCTGGACGCGGAGGCGCTCGCGTCCCTGCCCATGCCCTTCGCCTGGGCCCAGTCCCGCGCCGCGCCCCGCACCGACGTGGTGGTGCGCAAGGCCCCCGACGCACGCGCCGAACGCGAGACCGTGCTCCCCCCGCGCACGCTCGTCTCCGTGCGCGAGCTGTCCCCCGACGGCCAGTGGGTCCGCATCGCGGAGGACCACTGGGTGGCGCGCGACGACCTGCACGTCGCGTGGTCGCTGGCGTCGCCGTCCATCGTGGAGCCTGGCGCGCGCTGGCTGGACGTGGACCTGGAGGCCCAGACGCTCATCGCCTACGAGGGCGACCGTCCCGTCTACGCCACGCTCATCTCCTCCGGCAAACCCGGCACCGACACGCCCGAAGGCCTCTTCCGCATCTGGGTGAAGTTCGCGGAGGCGGACATGACGGGCACCATGGGCAGCGCCAGCTACCGCGTGGCCACCGTGCCGTGGACCATGTTCTTCGAGGGCGACTTCGCCCTGCACACCGCCTACTGGCACGACCGCTTCGGCGAACCCGTGAGCCACGGCTGCATCAACCTGGCCCCGAAGGACGCGCGAGCCCTCTACGGCTGGACCACGCCGGAGGTGCCCACCGGCTGGTCCATGGCGCACGCGACGCCGGAGGATCCGGGCACCTGGGTGCGCATCCGAGGCCAGGCCCATGAGGCGCCGAAGAAGCGCCGCAAGAGCACGGCCGTCGTCGCCACCGTGCGCGACCTCTAGCCGCCCAGCACGGACACCGTGACGCGGCGGCGGTGCGGTGACGTGCGGTGCTCCCAGACGTAGACGCCCTGCCACGTGCCCAGGTCCGCCGCTCCGTCCTTCACGGGCACGCTCAGGGACACCTGCGTCAGCACCGTGCGCACGTGCGCGGGCATGTCGTCCGGTCCCTCCGCGTCGTGCTGGAACAGCGGGTCGCCGTCCTTCACCAGCCGGGAGAAGAACGCCTCCAGGTCGCGCTGGACGACGGGGTCCGCGTTCTCGCTGATGATCAGCGACGCGCTGGTGTGGTGCAGGAACAGCGTGCACAGGCCTTCACGGATGCCCGTGCCCTTCACCGCCTTCTGCACCTCACCGGTGATGTCCACCAGGCCCCGGCCCCGCGTGGACACCGTCAGCTCCTTCGCCTGATACACCCTTCGCCTCCGTCCCGCGGGTCAGCGCCCGTCCAGCCGCTTCACGAGGAACGCCGCCAGCTGCTCCAACTCCTCGGTGGTGAGGGTGTGCCCACCGTCGAAAGGTAGGAACTCCACCGGCATCCCCGCGCCCTTCAACATGTCGCGCAGGCGCTCGCCTTCCTGGAAGGGCAACACCGGATCCTGCCGGCCATGGCCCTGGAACACCGGCAGGGACGAACGGGCCTGGGCTTTGGGCTCCCACTCCTTGCCGGCCACCATGGCCCCGGACAACAGGCACAGCCCGGCCGGACACTCCTCCAGCCGCAGCGCCACGTCCGTGGACATCATCGCGCCCTGGCTGAAGCCTCCCAGCACGACGCGATTCAGGGGCACCTGGAGCGCCGCCACCACGCTCATCAGCGCCCGGCGCGCGGCGGGCATCCCCGGCGGCACGGCCTGGGAGTACTGCGCCCAGTCGCGCCCCTGGCCCATCAGGATGGCCATGGGGATCTCGAACCACATGCGCCCGCCACCCATGCCCAGGTGCTCCATGGACAGCAGGCCCTCCGGGAACACGAAGCGCGCGGCGTGGGCCAGCCTTGGCGCGGCTGTCATCAGCTCCGGCGCCAGCGCCACCAGGTCCGTGCCCGGCGCTCCCAGGCCGTGGCTCAACACCACCACCAGCTCCGGCGTCGCGCCCTCGGGGAGCGCGTCCACCACGTGGCAGCTCAGCTCTCCCAGCTTCGTGCGCACGTGGCGCGGGCGGAGGCTCACGGCTGCGCGTCGCTGATGGTGACGTGCTGGATGACCATGTCCGTGTCCGGCTTGTCCTGCGAGTTGCGCGGCGCGTTGGCGATCTTCTCCACCACGTCGTAGCCCTTCACCACCTCACCGAAGATGGTGTGCCGCCCCTTGAGGAACTGCGGCGTGGACGTGGTGATGAAGAACTGGCTGCCGTTGGTGCCCGGGCCCGCGTTGGCCATGGCCAGGAGGCCCTTCTTGTCGAAGTCCCGGTTGCTCTTGAACTCGTCGCCGAAGCGGTAGCCCGGGTCGCCCCGGCCGGTGCCCGTGGGGTCGCCGCCTTGAATCATGAAGTCGGGGATGACGCGGTGGAAGATGACGCCGTCGTAGAGCGGCTTGCCCTCCACGCGCTCACCGGTCCGGGGGTTGATCCACGGCTGCTCGCCGGACGCCAGGCCCACGAAGTTCGCCACCGTCTTGGGGGCGTCCTTGGAGAAGAGCTTGAGCACGATGGTTCCCTGGTTCGTCTCCATCGTGGCCCAGAGGTCCTGGCCCTCCAGGGCCTTCTTCTGGAAGCCCGTCGCGGAGGCCACGTCCGTCTGCAGGCTCACCGTGCGGGGGGCCGCCTGGGAGTTGGAGGGCTTCGCGGCCGGCGGCTGCTCCTTGTCCTTGGAGCACGCGGTCAGGGTGAGGCAGAGGAGTCCAGCGGTCAGGAATCGGGTGCGCATGGGGCGCGCATCCTAGCGGCTTTCGACCGGGCTCCAGCGTGTTAAAGAGGGCTGCACCCCCGGAGGTTTTCCCTGTGACAACCGGACAGGAATGGCTGGTTGACGCGAGCGGCTGCGCGCCCGAGCGGCTCAAGGACGCGGCCGCGCTGGCGGCACTCTTCGAGGAGCTGGTGGTGCTGATGGACCTGAAGGTCGTGGGCCAGCCGCAGTGGCACGTCTTCCCGGAGCCCGGCGGCGTCACCGGCCTGGCGCTCCTGGCCGAAAGCCACCTGACCCTCCACACCTTCCCGGAGCACGGCTTCGCCGCGCTCAACGTCTATTGCTGCCGCACCCGCGCGCGTCCGGACTTCGACGCGCTGGCGGCGAAGCACCTGGGCGCCACGTCCTGCCGCGTGCGCGAGCTGTCGAGAGGGGTGGAGGCGTGACGCAGGGGGCGTGTCCGTCGTGTGGCGCGAGCGTGGAGTTCTCCGTCGGCTCCGCGCAGGTGGTGGTCTGCGGTCACTGCCAGACGGTGGTGGCGCGCGTGGGCGCGGAGCTGGAGGCCCACGGCCGCGTGGCCCGCATCGTGGAGACCGACTCGCCGCTGCGCCTGGGCCTGGAGGGCCGCGTCAACGGCACCGCGTATCAGATTGTCGGACACCTCCAGAAGGACCATGGCGCCGGCCCCTGGGACGAGTGGTACGTGGAGATGTCCGACGGCCGCACCGGCTGGCTCAGCGAGTCCGAGGGCGCCTTCCACCTGCTCTCCGACGCGGGCGTGGAGGAGGGCCTCCAACTGGACGGCCTCCATCCTGGTGACCGCCTGCGCCTGCGCAACCGGCCGCTGGTGGTGGAGGAGCGCGGCCACGGGCGCGTCGTCGCCGCGGAAGGGCAGCTCCCCAGCGACGTGGATCCGGAGGCGGACAGCTACTACGTGGACGCCACCGGCCCGCGCGGCCTGTTCGTCACGCTGGACTTCGGCACGCGCGACCGCGACCCGGAAGTGTTCCTGGGGCAGAAGCTGGAGCTCACGCAGCTGGGCATCCCCGCGGGGGAGCTGCGCCCGCGCGTGCGCAAGGCGCAGCTGCAGCAGGCGCGCTGCACGAACTGCAACGGCCCGCTGGAGCTGCGCGCGCCGGACCAGACGCTGCGCGTGGCGTGCCCCTACTGCGGCGCGCTGATGAGCGCGGCGCAAGGCAAGCTGTCCTTCCTCAAGCTGCTCCAGAAGCCGGAGCTGCCGGCGGCCCTCGCGCTGGGGCAGAAGGGCACGCTCGACGGCGCGGAGTGGATCTGCATCGGCTACCAGGAGCGCTCGTGCGTGGTGGAGGGCACGCGCTATCCGTGGATGGAGTACCTGCTCTACCACCCGGCGCGCGGCTTCACCTGGCTGATGGAGTCCAACGGCCACTGGGTGTTCTTGAAGCCCATGGCGGCCGGTGACGCGAGCGTCGTGCCGCAGGTGTCCGCGCACTACGAGGGCCGCCGCTACAAGGCCTTCCAGTCCGTCACCGCCGTCACCGACGCGGTGGTGGGCGAGTTCTACTGGAAGGTCTTCCAGGGTGAGCAGGCACGCGCCACGGAGTACGTCGCGCCGCCGTACTCCGTGAACGAGGACGCCACCGACAACGAGGTCACGTACACGCATGGCGAGTACCTCACGCCAGAGCAGGTGCGTGACGCGTTCAAGCTGAAGGAGCCGCTGCCCAGGCCCCGAGGCATCGCGCCCAGCCAGCCCAACACGCGCCGCGCGGCGATGATGAAGACGCTGCTCTGGTCAGCGGTGTGGCTCCTGGGGCTGTTCGCGCTGTCGGCCGTGCTCCACGCGCGCGCGCTCAACGCGCGGGTGCTGGACATGCAGGTGACGCTGCCCCGGGACGCGGCGTCCGGGACGCCCACCGCCATGCACTTCAGCCAGCCCTTCGAGCTTTCGCGGGACGGCAACGTGCGGGCGCAGGTCACCATGTCGCAGGCGCTCGACAACGCGTGGGTGGGCGTGCAGGGCGACCTGGTGAACCAGGACACGCAGGACGTGGTGAGCTTCTACGAAGAGGTCAGCTACTACCACGGGCGCGACAGCGACGGCTCCTGGAGCGAGGGCGGCCAGAACGGCAGCGTGTTCCTGTCGTCGGTGCCCAAGGGCAAGTACGTGCTGCGGACGACCACGTCGTTCGACCCGAACCTGAAGCTCACGGGCCCGCAGCTGGGGCCCGTCGTCAGCTACCAGGTCGTGCTCACGCACGACACGCCCAACGAGAGCTGGTTCGTCATCGCGCTGGTGCTGCTGCTGGTGATTCCGGCGCTGTCGTTCTTCGGCGCCAACAGCTTCGAGACCGAGCGCTGGAAGGAAAGCAACCTGTAGGCACGGGAGGTGGACGATGAGGTACCTGGGCGGACTGGTGCTCGTGGCGTACGCGTGGGCCACCTATACGGGCTGGGCCCCGTTCAGTGACGAGGAGCGCGGACGGGTGACCGGAGACGTGAAGCGCGGTCCCGGCGGCGTGCTCTTGTGGACCGGTGGATTCATGGGAGGCAAGTGATGCTGTTGCTCGGAGTGGTGGTCACCCTGCAGGGAGTGCTGGCGAGCGTCATCTATTCGCTCATCGGCCTGGTGGTGTTCGTGGCCGGCTTCTACGTCATCCGCCTCATCCTGCCGTACGACGTGCACAAGGAGATCGAGGTCGACCAGAACGTCTCGCTGGGCATCGTCATCGGCTCCTTCATCCTGGGCCTGGCCATCATCATCGCGGCGGCCATCAGCGGCTGAACGACGTGACGCTTTGAACAAGACGCTGCTCTTCCTCACCGTCCTCGTCATCGCGACGTGCGGGCTCATCTACGAGCTCATCGTCGGGACGCTCGCCAGCTACCTGCTGGGGGACAGCATCACCCAGTTCTCCACCGTCATCGGCGGCTACCTCTTCGCCATGGGCATTGGCAGCTACCTGTCGCGCTTCGTGGAGCGCGGGGTGGCCCAGCGCTTCGTGGAGGTGGAGCTGGCCGTGGCGCTCGTCGGCGGGCTGTGCGCGCCGATGTTGTTCCTCACCTTCACGCTCACCAGTGTGTTCCCCGTCGTCCTGTACGGCAGCGTGCTGGCCATTGGCACGCTGGTGGGGCTGGAGATCCCCCTCCTGCTGCGCATCCTGCAGGACCAGCTCAAGTTCAAGGACCTGGTCAGCCAGGTGCTGACGTTCGACTACCTGGGCGCGCTCGCCGCCAGCGTGGCCTTCCCGCTCTTGCTGGTGCCGAAGCTGGGCCTGGTGCGCACGTCGCTCCTCTTCGGCCTGCTCAACGCGGGCGTGGGGCTGTGGAGCACGTGGCTGCTCGCGCCCGTGCTGGCCAACCCCGTGCGCCTGCGCGTCAAGGCGGTGGTGCTGTGCGCGGGGCTGCTGGTGTGCTTCGCGCTGGGGGACCGGCTCACCACGTTCTACGAGGACCAGCTCTACGCGGACGAGGTCGTCCACGCCACGAGCTCCCCCTACCAGCGCATCATCGTCACGCGCGGCAAGCGGGGCTTCTCGCTGTTCCTCAACGGCAACCTCCAGTTCGCCAGCATCGACGAGTACCGCTACCACGAGTCCCTGGTGCACCCGGCCATGGTGCGCGCGCAGAAGGTGGAGCACGTGCTGATTCTTGGCGGCGGGGACGGGCTCGCCGCGCGCGAGGTGCTGAAGTATCCGGAGGTGAAGTCCATCACGCTGGTGGACCTGGACCCCGCCATCACCGGGCTCGCCACGGGCTACAAGGAGCTGGCGGCGCTCAACCACCACTCCCTGACGCACCCGAAGATGCGCGTCATCAACACGGACGCCATGCAGTTCCTGGCGGAGGGCGCCAACACCTGGGACGTGGTGATTGTCGACTTCCCGGACCCCAACAACTTCGCGCTGGGGAAGCTGTACACGACGGGCTTCTACAAAATCCTGAAGAAGCGCCTGGCGCCGGGCGGGGTGGCGGTCATCCAGAGCACGAGCCCCCTGTTCGCGCGGCGCTCGTTCTGGTGCGTGGAGACCACGCTCAAGGCCGCGGGCTTCTGGACGCAGCCGTACCACGCGCTGGTGCCGTCCTTCGGAGAGTGGGGCTACGTGCTGGTGGCGCAGGAGCCCGCCGGCCGCCACCGCGCGCTGCCGGAGGGGCTGGCGTTCCTGGACGAGGACACGCTGGAGGGGCTCACGCACTTCTCGCCGGACATGGCGCCGCTGCCGGCGGAGGTGAACCGGCTGAACAACCAGGTGCTGGTGCACTACTACGAAGAGGAGTGGCGCCGGTGGAACTGACGCGGCGCGAGCTGGTGGCCGCGTTCCTGGGCGCCTCCGTGGCGAGCGCCTGTACGCGGCACCAGGCTCCTCGCGCGCCGGTGCCCGGCGCCATCGTGGACCGGGCGGTGGACACCGGCCACAAGCTGCGCGGTGGACCGCTGCCGCGCGCGCAGTCCTTCGAGCCGGTGGACGTGCTGATTGTCGGCGCGGGCGCGGCCGGGCTGTCCGCCGCGTGGCGCCTCTGCGCCGCGGGCGTGAAGGACGTGCGCGTGGTGGAGCTGGAGGCGGAGGCCGGGGGCACGTCGCGCTCGGGCCGCAACGGCGTGTCCGCGTTCCCATGGGGCGCGCACTACCTGCCGTCGCCCCTGGAGGACCGCGGGCCGGTGATGCGCCTGCTGCGGGAGATGGACGCCGTCACCGGCGTGGACGCGGAAGGGCACCCGTCGTTCGCGGAGGAGCTGCTCATCCAGGAGCCCGACGAGCGCGTCTTCTACAAGGGCCACTGGTACGAGGGGCTGTACCTGCGCGCGGGCGCGAGCGCCGAGGACCTGGCGGAGCTGGAGCGCTTCGATGCGCGGATGAACGCCTTCGCCGCCGCGCGCGACGCGAAGGGGCGCAAGGCGTTCGCGGTGCCGGGGGCGCTCTCCAGCGACGACGCGGAGTGGACCGCGTTGGACGCGCTGAGCATGGCGCAATGGATGGAGGCGGAGGGCTTCCGCTCGCCCCGCCTCAAGTGGTTCGTGGACTACGCGTGCCGCGACGACTACGGCGCCACCTCCGAGCACGTCTCCGCCTGGGCGGGCATCTGGTACTTCGCCGCGCGGCAGAACGGGAAGGGCGAGCGCAGTGACGGCTTCCTGTCCTGGCCCGAGGGCAACGGCCGGCTGGTGAAGCAGCTGGCGTCGTCGCTGGGCCCTCGCCAGTTGGAGACGCAGGTGCTGGTGCACACGGTGGAGCCGGGCGAGGACGGCTGCCGGGTGCACGCCCTGGACGCGCGCACCGGAGCGCCCCGGGCCTTCCAGGCCCGGCAGGTGGTGCTGGCGTGCCCGCGCTTCGTCGCCGCGCACGTGGTGGCCCCCTGGCGCGAGGCGCGGCCCGCGTGGATGGATGCCTTTGTCTACAGCCCGTGGGTGGTGGCGAACCTGACGGTGTCCGCGCCGCCGGCGTCGCGGGGCTTCCCGCTGGCCTGGGACAACGTCTTCTACGAGAGCCGGAGCCTGGGCTACGTGGTGGCCACGCACCAGTCGCTGCGCCAGGACGCGCGCGGGCCCACGGTGCTCACCTGGTACCTGCCCATGGCCGGCGCGGACGTGAAGGCGGAGCGCAATCAGGCCCTCTCCGCGACGTATGCGGACTGGGAGGCGCTGGTGATGGCGGACCTGCTGCCGGCGCACCCCGGGGTGGGCGCGCTCGCGCAGCGGCTGGAGGTGCAGCGCTGGGGCCACGCCATGGTGCGGCCCCAGCCGGGCTTCCTCTGGGGAGACGCGCGCCGCGCCGCGCAACAGAGCCTGGGACGGCACCTGCACTTCGCGCACACGGACCTGGGCGGCATGGCCCTCTTCGAGGAGGCCAACTGGTTCGGCGTGCAGGCCGCGGAGCGGGCCCTGGCGGGAATGGGGCTCACGAGCGCCAGTTGGTTGTAGCCACCGGAAGCGGGAGGGAAGGGCACATGAAGGACAGTCGCTTCAGCCGGGCGGAGTTCCTCGCACTCACCAGCCTGCTCGCGGGCACCACGCTGTTCCCGAAGCGGGGAGACGCGGCCCCGGACGGGGGCACGCCCTCCCTTCGCACCGTGAAGTCGCCGGGGCTCGCCGGAGTCCCCGCGTCGGACGCGGGCGTCGCGACCCCCAAGACAGGCCCGACGGCGGCGGGCTCGCAGGCGGAGTACGAACAGCTGCGGCAGGGCTGCACCGCGTCCCTGCCGGTGCGCTCCACGTCCGACGACGGCGCGGAGTACGCGCGCATCGGCGAGTGGATGCAGCGCCAGAAGCTGTCCAGCGACGTCTACGGCAACGGCGACTTCGTGCAGGCCTTCGAGAAGAAGATCGCGGACCTGCTGGGCTTCGAGGACGCGTGCTTCATGCCCACGGGCACCATGGCGCAGCTCGTCGCGCTGCGCATCTACGCGGACGCAAGCAACGTGCGCACCGTGGGCGTGCACCCGTCGTCGCACCACGTGCTGCACGAGGACGACGCGTACTCCGTGCTGCACCAGCTGCGCGCCGTGTACCTGGGCCCGTGGACGCGGCCGCTGCTGGCGGAGGACGTGGCCAACTCCCGCGACGTGCTGGGAAGCGTCAGCGTGGAGCTGCCAGTGCGCTGGCTGGGCGGGCAGCTCCAGACATGGGAGCAGCTCCAGGAGCTCAAGCGCACCTGCCGTGACCAGAAGGTGAAGCTGCACATGGACGGCGCGCGGCTGTGGGAGAGCCAGCCCTTCTACGGCCGCTCCTACGCGGAGCTCTGCAAGGGCTTCGACTCCGTCTACGTGTCCTTCTACAAGATGGTGGGCGGCATCGGCGGCGCCATGCTGGTGGGCAGCCGCGACTTCATCAAGGAGTCACGCGTGTGGCGCCACCGGCACGGCGGCAACCTGTACCACCTGGCCCCGCTGGTGGCCTCCGCCGCCATGCGCTTCGACGCGGCGCTGGCCGCCATCCCCGGCTACGTGAAGCGCGCGAAGGCGCTCACCGCGCTCCTGGCGGCGGACTCGCGCGTCACCGTGTTGCCGCAGCCGGTGCAGACGAACATGTTCCACGTGTTCCTGCGCGGCTCACCCCAGGCCTACAACCGCCAGCGCGACCGCATCGCGCGCGAGGACCGCGTCTGGGTGGCGGGGGGCTTCGGACAGACGCGCGTGCCCGGCGTCGTGTCCACGGAGCTGCAGGTGAGCGAGGGGCTCCAGGGCATCAGCGACGCCGACGCCGCCCGGGCCTTCCTGCGCCTGCTGGAGGCGGCCTGAAGCGAGGCCGCCGGCCCTGACGTCGGGTGTCAATGTCAGACACCCGACGGGTGAAACACAGCAACGCGGTCCGTCAGGCCGCCTTCTTGATGCTGTACTGCGGCTCCTGCTGCTGCTCCTTCAGGAAGAACTCCGAGTCCAGCAGCATCGCGATGCGGCCCTTGTCGTCGTGGAACGCGATGGGGCCGTGCGCGGTGAAGTGGACGAGCGACTCCTCCAGCGCGGTGGTGGCGGGGTGCTCGGCGCCCACCGGCTCGAACTCGTAGTCGCCCGGGCGGGTGGTGCCGTAGCGGTCCTGCGTCGAGCCGGAGAGGATGAAGATCTCCGCCGCCGCCAGGTGCTTGTGCGGCGCGAAGACGGCGCCCTTCTCCATCTTCAGGATGGCGCTCCACACGCCCGTCTCCGCGCTCACGCGCAGCAGGCGGTAGGAGGTTCCGGGACCGAGCGGCTTCCACTCGAGGTCCGCGGTGTGCACCAGGCCATTCATCATCGCCGTTCCGGACATGACAGCCTCCTCGCTTGGGCCCTGCGTCTGTGTGTCGTTACCCATGATAACGCTCAATACGAATATCCTTGCAAGTTAGTCACACGTGTCAGGTTGTTGTCTTTGACGCATGCCTTTGTTTCAGGAAGATTCCACGGCGGCTGTCCGCGCGCCGCTGCCGGTCGCATTTTCTGATCAGGCGGAACGCCACGGTGCTCGCGGACCCCCGTGGAAACCGCAGGGCAGGGCGTCACTCGCGGAGGCTAGGCGGATCCACCCGCCGCCTCATCCGGGGACGCGGCATCCTCCGCCTTCGCGTCATAGGCGCGGCGCGCGGCCTCCACCTGCTCACGGCGCGCGAGCGCCCATTGGGCCAACGCGTTGAGGGGCACCAGTACGTCGCGGCCCATCTCCGTGAGCGCGTAGTCCACGCGCGGTGGGATGCTGGGCGTGACGGTGCGGGTGAGATAGCCGTCGCGCTCCAGTCCGCGCAGCGTGGCCGTGAGCATCTTCTGCGACACGGTGCCGATGGACCGGCGCAGCTCGCTGAAACGCAGCGGGTGGTCCGCCAGCATCACGATGACCAGCACCGACCACTTGTCGCCGACGCGGCCCAGCACGTCGCCGACGGAGCGGCAGACCTCCGAGGGGAGGTCGAGGTTACCGAGTTTCATGAAGGTGCCTTCTTGAAGTGCGCCGAAGTTACCAACATATACCCACTCTCCTTTTGAAACCTACTCCCCGAGGAGCAGGACGAGGTGGGTTGGACCATGCGCGAGGCCTTGAAGGACGAAGTGGTGCTGGTGACCGGAGGCTCCGGCTACCTGGGAGGTTGGACGGTGGTGGCCCTGTTGAAGCAGGGCTACCGGGTCCGGACCACGGTGCGAAGCCTGGCGAGGGAGGGGGCGCTCCGGGCGGACCTCGGCCGGCAGGTGGACCCGGGAGACCGGCTCTCCGTCTTCGCCGCGAACCTGCTGGCGGACGAGGGCTGGGCGCGGGCGGCGGAAGGGGCGGACTTCATCCTGCACACCGCGTCCCCCATGGGGGTGGGCGAGTTCAAGGACCAGGACCTCCTCCGCCCCGCGCGCGAGGGCACGCTGCGGGTGTTGAGGGCGGGCGCGAAGGCGGGCGTGAAGCGGGTGGTGATGACGTCGACGCTGATGGCCGCGCTTCCGTCCGGGCACCCTGGCGACGGGGCCCCGCCCACGGATGAGACCGTGTGGACGGACCTCACGGCGAAGGGCGTGAACCACTACACGCAATCCAAGACGCTGGCGGAACAGGACGCGTGGGCCTTCGTGAAACAGGCGGGAGGCGCGATGACGCTGAGCACGGTGCTGCCTTCCGTCATCCAGGGGCCGGTGATGGGCAAGGACGTCTCCGGGTCGCTGGAGTTGTTGGCGCGGATGCTGCGCGGGCAGATGTCCCGTCTGCCGAGGCTGGGCTTCACGATCGTGGATGTGCGCGACCTGGTGGACCTGCACTTGAAGGCCATGACGGCGCCCGGGGCCGCGGGGGAGCGTTTCGCGGCGACGAGCGACTTCCTGTGGCTTTCCGACATCGCCCGGCTGCTGCGGGAGCACCTGGGCGCACGCGCCGCGAAGGTGTCCACGCGGATGGCGCCGGACTTCCTGGTGCGCTTCGGCGCGCTGTTCGACCCGGAGCTCCGCCAGCTCGTGAGCAACCTGGGCGTGCGGCGCGAGTTCAGCACCGCCAAGGCGGAGCGGCTGCTTGGCTGGCGTGCACGCCCCTCGGCGGAGGCGGTGCTCGCCAGCGCGGAGGGGCTGGTGCGCGAAGGGCTGGTGTGAGGGCATGGGGGACGCGTGTCGCGGGAGGGCTGATAGGCTCCGCTTCCCGATGCCCCGTCTCCTCTCACCCGCGCAGGCCTGGCTGTTCGGCCGTGGCGTGGACCTCACCGTGTTCGCCGGCAGCGCGCTCGTGTCGGTGGCCTTCGCGCTGGCCGCGCCGTGGCTGGGGGCGGTGGGGGACACGCCCGCGTGGGCGTGGCTCCTGTTCGTGGTGGGCGTGGACGTGGCGCACGTCTGGTCCACGCTGTTCCGCACGTACCTGGACGGCGAGGAGGTGTCGCGCCGCCCGGGCCTCTACGTGGGCGCGCCGCTCGCCGCGTACGCGGTGGGGGTCTTCGCGTACATGGCCTCGCCCGGCGCGTTCTGGAGCCTGTTCGCGTACGTGGCGCTGTTCCACTTCATCCGCCAGCAGTACGGCTGGGTGGCGCTCTACGACCGCAAGGCGCGCACGTCCCCCTTCGAGCGGCGCCTGGACGCGGCGGCCGTCTACGCCGCCACGCTGGGGCCCGTCGTCTGGTGGCACGCGAACCTGCCCCGCGCCTTCTGGTGGTTCGTGGAGAACGACTTCCTCGCCGGGCTCCCCGCGTGGGTGGGCACCGTGGCGCTGGGCGCGCACGCGGCGGTGCTCACGCTGTGGGCGGGCTTCCAGGCCCTGCGCATCGCGCGGGGCGAAGGCGTTCAGGCCGGCAAGGTGCTGCTGGTGGTGGCCACGTGGGGGGCGTGGTTCGGCGGCATCGTGCTCGCGCGGGACGACTTCGCCTTCACGGTGATGAACGTGGTGCTGCACGGCGTGCCGTACTTCGCGCTGCTGTTCCGCTACGCGCGCGGGCGCCACGCGGAAGGGGGCTTCGGTGGCCTGGGCGTGCTCCTGCGCGCGGGGCTGCCCGGCTTCCTGCTGTTCCTCTGCGTGCTGGCGCTGCTGGAGGAAGGACTGTGGGACGTGCTCGTGTGGCACGACCGCCCGGTGTTGTTCGGCGACAGTGGACCTGTCCTGGAGGCCGATGTGCTGGCGCTCGTGGTGCCGCTGCTTGCACTGCCGCAGGCCACGCACTACGTGCTGGATGCCTTCATCTGGAAGGCCGGCAAGGAGCCCGCGCTGCTGGCCCGGCTCGGTTGGGCACGGGCGGGGCAGGGCCCGGCAATCGTCAGCCCGGCATGCGAGGTGGTAGCCATTTCCGGAGGAGGTGAATAGAGCTAGTGGGTCTATGGCTCGACTCCTGCTCGTTTCGAACCGTCTTCCCGTCACCGTCAAGGCGGAGAAGGATTCCGTCTCCGTGGTGCGGAGCGCCGGAGGGCTCGCCACCGGCCTCAGCCGCCCGCACGAGCGCTCCGGAGGCCTGTGGATCGGCTGGCCCGGAGATGTCTCCCGGCTGACGGACGCCCAGCGTTCGCAGGTGGAGCAGCAGCTGTCGGACCTGCGCTGCGTGCCGCTGTACCTCTCCGCCAGCGAGGTCAGCCGCTTCTACGAGGGCTATTCCAACCGGGTGCTCTGGCCGCTGTGCCACTACATGCTGGACCGCGTCCCCCGTCAGGACCGGGACTGGGACGCGTACCGCAAGGCGAACGAGCGCTTCGCCGACCTGGCCGCGAAGCACTACCAGCCGGGCGACACCATCTGGGTGCATGACTACCAGCTCATGCTGGTGCCCGGGATGCTGCGCCAGCGCCTGCCGCACGCGCGCATCGGCTACTTCCACCACATCCCGTTCCCGTCGTCTGAAATCTTCAGCACGCTGCCCCGGCGCGGAGAGCTGCTCCGGGGCCTGCTGGGCGCGGACCTCATCGGCTTCCACGCGGTGAGCTACGTGCGGCACTTCTCCGGCACGCTGCTGAGGCACCTGGGGTTGGACACGGACATCGACCGCGTCCTCTTCCAGGGGCGCGAGGTGCGCGTGGGCGCGTTCCCCATGGGCATCGACGCCACCGCCTTCGAGACGCTGGCGGGGGAGCCCGGGGTGCTGGACGAGGTGAAGACGCTGCACGAGCGCGCCCACGGAGAGCGGCTGCTCGTGGGCATCGACCGGCTGGACTACACCAAGGGCATCCCCCGGCGTCTGCTCGCGGTGCAGCGCGTGCTGGAGCGCGACCCGTCCCTGCGCGGGCGCCTGCGCTTCATCCAGGTGGCCGTCCCCAGCCGCACGCAGGTGCAGGCCTATGCCGAGTACCGCGAGACGGTGGACGAAATCGTGGGCCGCATCAACGGCCTCTACGGCACCGTGCACAGCACGCCCGTGCACTACCTCTACCGGTCGCTCAACGAGAAGCAGCTGGTGAGCCTCTACCGGGGCGCGGACGTGATGCTGGTGACGCCCGTGCGCGACGGCATGAACCTGGTGGCCAAGGAGTTCTGCGCGGCCCGTCCGGACGAGGACGGCGTGCTCGTGCTCAGCGAGTTCGCGGGCGCGGCGGCGGAGATGCGCGACGCGCTGCTGGTGAACCCCTACGACGTGGAGGGCATGGCGGACGCCATCGAACAGGCGCTGGAGATGCCCAAGGCCGAGCGCCAGGACCGCATGCGCTGCCTGCGCGCGGGCGTGAGGACGCGGGACGTGCACTGGTGGGTGGCCAGCTTCCTGGACCGGCTCCAGGGCCTGCCCTCCGTCGCGGAGAAGCCGCCCTTGCCGGACGGCATGACCGCCCTGGACAAGCTGAAGGGGCCGGGCAGGAAGGTGCTGTTCCTGGACTACGACGGCACGCTCGTGGGCTTCGCGCCCACGCCGGAGCAGGCCGCGCCGGACGCGGAGTTGATGACGCTGCTCCAGGAGCTGAGCGCCCGGCCGGACCTGTCCGTGCACATCGTGAGCGGCCGCCCGCGCGAGACGCTGGAGGCGTGGTTCGGAGAGCTGCCCGTGGGGCTGCACGCGGAGCACGGCCTGTGGTCGCGCATGCGCCGTGGCCAGCCATGGCACGCGCTGCCGGGCGTGTCCTTCGAGTGGAAGTCCCAGGTGAAGCCCGTGCTGGACGCGTTCGCGGCGCGGGTGACGGGCTCGTTCGTGGAGGAGAAGACGGCGTCGCTCGCGTGGCACTACCGCAGGGTGGACGCGGAGTTCGGCGCGCTCCAGGCGCGCGAGCTGCGCCTGCTGCTCTTCGAGAAGTTCTCCCAGGAGCCCATGCACATCCTGCCCGGGGACCGGGTGGTGGAGGTGCGGCCCCGGGGCGTCAACAAGGGGCGCGTCGTGTCGGAGGTGCTCAAGCAGGAGGCGCCGGACGTGCGCGTGCTGGCGCTGGGCGACGACGTCACCGACGAGGACCTCTTCGCGGCGGTGCCCCCCGGCGGCATCACCGTGCACGCGGGCAACAAGCACACGCGCGCGGCCTACCGCGTGGAGGGGCCGCCGGAGGTGCGGCGGTTGCTCAAGGCGCTGCTCGGGAAGTAGCCACGGGGCGTGGCGCGGGCTTCAGAGGTTGAAGCCCACGTTGCCCACGGAGATGCTGGGTCCGAAGATGAAGGACCACTTGCTGGAGGGCACCACGGTGTCGGTGCCCGGGGCTCCGTTGGTGCGCCGGGTGATGTCGCCCCGGAACTCGCGGGCAATCCACGCCTGCGCGCCCACCGCCGCGCCCGGGCCGATGGGCACTCGCAAGCCCAGCCCCAGCACGGCCGCGAGCGTGGGCGGGAACTGGATGTCCCCGGACTGCGGCACCAGGCCCAGGCCCATCAAGCCCATCTCGATGCCCAGCAGGCGCTCCTGGCCCTCGTTGTTGAGCAGCGCCAGGCGCGACAGCACGCCGAAGTTGACGGCCAGCTGTCCCGAGGGCTGCGTGGCGCGGTAGAGGCCCGCGGGGATGGTAGCCATGGTGTAGAGGCGGAACATGCCGCCGCGCACGATGGCGGTCCACTGCGCGGACGGCAGGCCCGTGCGGTCCACCGTGGAGAGGGCGTAGCGGGATTCATCCGCGACGTGCGCCACCTGCACGAGGATGCGGTCGTACTGGCCCAGGTTGCCCTGCACGGGGATGACGCGCACGTCGCCCTTGGGGCGCAGGAACAGGCGTTGGTCCACGCTGCTCTCACCCCGGACGGAGCCGTCGGACTTCGTCACGGTGACGCGCAGGGTGATCTCCTGGTTGCCCTCCTCCGGCGTGAGGCGCTCGCGGTGGATGATGACGCGGCAGGTGTTGCGCATGGCGTAGTCCACCCGGTGCGGGCGGCTGGGCGTGAGCTTCTCGTCGTGGCCCTCCTTGTCCGCGCAGATGAACTCCACCAGGTTCTCCACGTTGGTGGGCACGCTGGCCTCGCGCACCGCGCGCTGCACGCGCTCGCTGGTGAGGAACAGGTCGGACGTGGCCAGCTCCGCTGGCAGCGTGGGCAGCCGGTAGCCGAAGCGCAGCGACACGAAGCCGCCCGCGGTGGCCTCGCCCTGGACGAGCGTGACGGACTCCCGCACCGTCACGGTGTACGCCCCGCCCAGCGGGCGCAGCACGAAGCGGCCCAGGCCGCCGTTGGAGGCCACCGTCACCTCCGCCGGGCGGTTGGTGGGCACGAAGTCGATGGTGCCGTGGCCGGGCAGCTCCAGCGTCGCGCGAGGGTCGGGCACGGGCTTCGTGTCCGCCGTCTCCGACGCCACCACCGTGCCGTCCACGCGTGACGTGATGGCCGTGACGGTCACCTGCGGCTCGTTGGTGCCGCTGGTGCGCAGGAGCACGTAGGTGCCGTCCTGCGCCTTCACCACGCGCTCCACGCGCACGCGCGCGCCGTTCACCGTCCACAAGAGGCCGCGCGGGTCGTGCGCGCAGGACGGGTCCAGGCGCATCACCAGCCCGGAGTCCTCCGCGTCGCGCAGCACCGTGCCCTCCACCGCGGACAGCGGACACGCGAGCACGGGCAGCGTCTCCGCCACGGACGTCTCCAGCGCGTCCCCCTTCGCGAAGAACACGCGCGGCACCAGCCGCAGGCGCAGCGTCACCGTGGGGTTCAGCCCCGGCACGTTGCGGATGGACACGGCGCCTTCGGTCACCTCGCAGCGCGCGGTGCCGCAGTCCACGGAGGCGATGGCCTCAGAGTGCGTCACCGCCGCGTAGCCGGGGCCCTTGGACAGGTCCACGCCGGAGGACTGCACCAGGGGCCGCGTGAGCACGGTGCGGCCGGGGCGCAGGCGGAAGTATTCGTCGTCCAGGAAGCGCCCGTTGGCGTCGTACGTCGTCACGTTCGCGCCCCTGCGGCCGTAGGCGGGGACCCACGACAGCGTCGCGTCCGTGGGCAGGCCGGGCGCCAGCGGGACGGCGCACTCGGAGGGGCCGTTGGGCTCCAGGCAGACGTCCTGGCCGTCCAGGGAGGCCGTCTTCGGATCCACGCCCCGGGGCGTCCCGGACCAGACGATGGCCACGTTCTTCAGGCCGGTGCCCTTGAGCTCCAGGCGCCCGTCGTCCGGGTAGAACGTGGTGGCGGCGCTGTCGATGCGCGGGAAGGGCCCGGTGGCCACCACCACCACGGTGTCGGTGGCCGTGGCGCAGGAGGCCTCGTCGGCGGCGACCTTCAGCTCCAGCGTGCGGGTGGCGTCATCCGCGCGCGTGGGCGGCTTGAGCGTGCGGCCCTCCAGCACCCAGCCGCCGCGCACCGGGCCGCACAGCACGCCCTTGGGGATGACCTCCACCGCCCGTCCGCCTTCGGGAAGCTGGACGACGGGAGCGGCGGTGGCGGCCCCCGCCACCAGCAGGCAGCCAAGGACGAGCGCGCGTGCACGGTGCATGTCCATGCTTAAGCACGGAGGGCCGCGTCCGGGTCAAGCCCTCCGTGCGAAGCGGCGCCAGGCAGGCGCCGCGACTGTCCGCGATTACCGCGAAGCCGTCTTCTGCCCCGGCCCCTGCAGCAGGATGCGGCGGCCGAAGGCGCGGTCCACGCGGCCCAGGAACTCACGGAACTGGGGATACTCGTCCGCCTTGATGCGGGCGACCGAGAGAGCGACCTCTCCGTCGGCGACGAGCGCGCCGTTCTCCACGCGGTAGCTGAGCTTCACGTGGCCGAACTTCGTGGTCTCCTCCACGGCCTGGGGCAGCTCCGTGACGGTGTAGCCGCCGGGCAGCGTGTAGCGCAGCTTGAAGGTGTTCACCCAGGGGCTCTGCATCACCAGGTCGAAGCGGCGCTCGGCGAGCGACGCGTACGCCTGCTGATAGGTGCGCCCCGTGCCGAAGGGCAGGAAGCGCAGGCTGCCGCCGGGCAGCACCTCCGCGTAGCGCGGGATGCCCATGTTGAAGTCGAGCGTCACGTCGTCGTCCAGCCGGGTGGTGTCGCTGAGCTTCACCTCGCGCACGGTGAGGCCGGGGAAGCTCTGCGCCCACGCGCGCTCGAAGGTGGACTTGCGCGTGGACTCCGGGCGGTAGGCGCGGCGGTAGTCCGGCGCGGACTGGCCGGACACGCTGCTCTGGCCCTTCACGTCCGCGCCGCCGTCCGGACGCAGCGCCACGTCCATGGCCAGCGTCGTCTTGTTGTCGTCCGCCTTTGCCTCCGGCGTGGTGAGGAAGTTGCTGGTGCCGTTGGGGTCCACCACCAGCACGTTGGCGACGCGGTCCGCGCTCGGCAGCTCCTTTGCGCCGTGGAACTCCGCGGTGCCGTCCAGGTACAGGTCGAACTTGGGCACGTACGCGATGGCGTGGTTGAAGGCCGCCAGCGACGCGGGCTCCGCGTCCAGCGCGCCCAGGTTGCGCATGCGCAGCAGCACCAGCCGGCTGTCCACGCCCGCCACCTTCAGCATGGAGTGGATGAGGCTCGCCTTGTCCTTGCAGTCACCGAAGCGGCGGGCCAGCACGCGGTCGACACGGTACGGCTTGAAGCCGTGGATGCCGAACTCCAGCGCCACGTAGCGGGTGTTGGTGACGACGAACGAGTAGATGGCGCGCACGACGGCCAGCTGGTCCTTGCGGTCCACGCCGGTGAGCACCTGGTCCACGGTGGTCTTCAGCTCCGCGTTGGGCTGGAGCTGGTCGCGCACCAGGCCCCACCAGTAGTGGCCCACCTGGTCCCACGTCTTGTACGTGGAGATGTGCAGGTTCTGGGCGACCTCCGCCCAGCCCGGCATGCCCGGCTCCGGCACCACCTTGGAGACGTGCTTCGCGCCGAAGCGGTACACGGTGCGGCCGGACTCGGGGGCCTCCTGCTGCTGCTCCACGCCGGCCAGGCGGCTCTTGTTCCAGTACAGCGGCCGCTCCTTGGGCATGTCCACGACGTACTGGAAGCGCACCTTCGGGTAGACGCCCTGCACGCTCTCCACGTCGCCCCAGTAGTCCGACAGCAGGTTGTCCTGCGCGGTGTCGTCCAGGCGGTAGGTGAGCTCCAGCGTGTCACCGGCGGCGAGCGACGGGAACGACAGCACGCGCGCGCGGGCGTCGTAGTACATGCCCGTCCAGGGCTCGTTGATGTTGCGGTCCGCGTCGCCGTAGCTGTCCACCACGGAGCCGTCCGGCTTCGTCACGCGGGCGCGCAGCACGCGCACCTCCTGACGGTCCGGCGAGTAGGTGATGGGGACGCTGCGGAACGCGTCCACGCCGCGCTGGTTGAACACGCGCACCGCCATCTGCTGCATGCGGCTGGACAGGCCGCTCTTCTGCACGCGCACGTAGGTGTTGTCCACGAGGTACAGGGCGTCCTCGTTCATGTAGCCCTCGGCCTCCTTGGACAGCGGCTTCGCGTCCACGAGGTACTGGGTGCCCGCGCTCTCGGACTCGCCCTTGAGCGTGCGCAGGGCCTCCTTGAGGCCGGGGTTCTGCGGGCGCAGCACCAGCGAGCGCTCGAAGGCGGCCAGGGCGGGCTCCCGCTGACCGGCGGCCAGCAGCGCGCGGCCCTCGCGCTCGTAGACCTCGGGCTCGTCCGGGGAGAGGGCCTTGGCCTCGGTGAAGAGGGCGGTGGCCTCCTCCACGGCGCCGTTGGCGGCCTTCAGCTCCGCCAGCCGCACGCGGCTGCCGTTGTCGAAGGGGTTCAGGTCGGTGAGCTTCGCGTACTCGCGCTCGGCGGCGTCCACCTTGCCCGCGTCCGCGAGCATGGAGGCCAGCTGCCGGCGCGTGTTGGTGTCGTCGTAGCGCAGCGCCAGCACCACGCGCATGCGGTCCATGGCCTCCTGGTCGCGGCCCAGCTGACGGGACGCCGCGGCGGCCACGCGCACCACGCGGGGCACGCGCGGCTGCTGACGGAAGGCCTCCTCCACCAGCGCGTGCGCCCGGGCGCGCTCGCCCAGGGCCTCGGCCGCGCGGGCGAGCAGCAGCCGCGCGCCCGGCACGTTGCGGCCGTCTTCATTCTCCAGGATGGGGGCGAGCAGCGGCTGCACGCGCTCCGGATGGCCGCGGTCCATCTCGTGGTCCGCCAGCGCCAGGCGCGCGGGGGCGTAGGTGGGGTCCGCCTTCACGGCGGCCTCCAGGAAGCGGCGGCGCTCGTTGAGGTCGTCCGTCTGCGTGTTGGCGGCCAGGACCTGCAGGCGCGCGTCGGTGGGCGCGTTCTCCGCCGCGAGCGCGGCCTCGGCGCTGGCGGTGTGCTCGCGCTCGTCATAGGCGCGGAAGAAGGCCAGCACCTGGGCGTAGTCGCCTCGCAGCTGCGCGTCGTCCGGGTTCTTCTCCACCAGCGCGCGCAGCGCGGAGGTGAGGGTGGGCAGGGGCTGCGGCGCGGGCGCGGGCATGCGCTCCAGGGCGGGGGCCTTGGCGGGCAGCGAGGCGCGAGCGGAGGCGGACTCCGAGCGCAGGTAGAAGCCCAGCGGGCCGGACTCCTGGCACACCTTCACCAGCACGCGGTTGAGGCCCTTCTTGAGCTTCACCGACACGCGCGTCTGGTCCGGGCGGGGCAGGTTGTAGCGGTCCTCCTTGGACGCGAGCTGCCCGTTCACCCACAGGCGGTAGCCGCCGGAGGTGCCCAGGCCCAGCGCCACGCGCGTGTCCTGCGGCACCTCCAGCCAGGTGAGCGCGTACGCCACGGACTCCTTGTTGGGGCGCACCGCGGTGGCCAGGTCCACGTAGCCGTCCGCGGACGTGACGGCCAGCTTGCGCCAGGTGGCCTCGTGGCCCTTCGCGCCGGGGTAGCGCGCGGTGAGGTCCAGGTTGGCGGCCTCCGGCCCGAAGTCCGTGTCACAGCCGGCCTTGCCCTCGTTCTCGAAGCCGCCGACGACGTAGTAGTCGTTGACGAAGCCCAGCCACTGGCGGACCTCGTTGGCGCGCACCATCCGGCCGCGCGAGCGCTCCGCGTCCATGAGCAGGATTTGAGCGGTGGTGCGCGTGTTCGCGTCCGCCGTGCGGCGGGAGGCAATCTGCTGGTAGGTGCTCACCAGCGGGGTGAGGTCCTCCACGTCATCCACCAGCGCGTGCATGCGCAGGAGGGCGGCGCCACCGCGCGGCGAGTTGGCGGCCTTGACGGCCTCGGCCGCGTACTCGCGGGCCCGGTCGTCCGCGTTCGGCTTCGCGAGCCCCAGCACGGGGCAGGTGAGCACGACAAGTGCGGCCAGCGATGTGAAACGCGACATCCGTTCTCCTCGAAGTTCGACGGCGCCCGGGGGCAGGCAGGGGGCGATGACGCCAGTGAACAGGCGGACCCGTCACGGCCTTCCCCTGCATGCGGCCCCGGACGGCGGGCAGGCAACCCATTCGCGTCCCACTCTATGCCGGACCGGTGTGGGGCGGGGTGGGCCCGTGGAGGTGACGGCGGAAAAACGCACAGGGCCGGCGCGGGCGTGGATGCCCGTGCCGGCCCTGGTGTGGGTCCCTCCGCGAGGGGAGAGGCGT
This sequence comes from Corallococcus caeni, assembly GCF_036245865.1. Taxonomy (NCBI): domain Bacteria; kingdom Pseudomonadati; phylum Myxococcota; class Myxococcia; order Myxococcales; family Myxococcaceae; genus Corallococcus; species Corallococcus caeni. The sequence continues at coordinate 99,506 of NZ_BTTW01000011.1, forward strand.
CAGTGGAGCCTGGTGTAGAGCGCGTTGACGAGGCTGCCGTCGTCACCGCTCAGCTCCCAGAACATCGCGCCGCCCAGGCCCTTGGCCAGGATGTAGTCCGACTTGGCGTCGAGGCTCTGCGGGTCGTCGTAGGCCACCCACACCTTCGTCGTGGGGCTGTAGACGTAGGCCTGCTTGCTCTCCGGGTGGAAGAACTTCGAGTAGCCGGAGCCGGCCTTCTCGAAGCGGGCCTTGAGGTCCTTGTAGTCGAACACGCCGGTGAGGCCGGACTGGCCGTCATCCCAGGTGCCCTGGGTGGGGACGCCGGACTGGAACAGCCCGTTGTTCACGTTGGGCACGTTGCCCCAGCCGCGGCCGTAGAAGGGCACGCCCAGGACAATCTTGGAGGCGGGCACGCCCAGTTGGAGCATCTTGGAGATGGAGCCGTCGGTGTAGAAGCCGTCGTTGGCGCCCGGGTCGCCCGTCACGCGGTTGAGCGCGGAGTGGAAGTTGACCGTGCTCTCGAAGGCGCCGTGGTAGTCGTAGGACATCACGTTGATCCAATCGAGGATGCCGGCCAGCTTCACGGTCTCCTGCTTGTTGGCGAGCAGGTCCGGCGACGCGCCCGACGCGATGGTGAGCAGGTACGACTGGCCCGTCTGCGCCGTCACGGCGGCCAGCTGGGTGCGGAACTCCTGCATGAGCAGGGTGTAGTTCACCTTGTCCGCGGGGCTGCTGATGTTGTCCGGCAGGCCGCCACCGGTGGGGTACTCCCAGTCCACGTCGATGCCGTCGAACACGCCCACGCCGTTGGCCGGGGTGACGCCGGGGAACTGGCCTTTCACGTACAGGTCCACGCAGGACTTCACGAACGCGGTGCGCGACGCGGCGGTGGCGGCCACCTGCGAGAAGTACTTGGACCAGGACCAGCCGCCAATGGAGATGAGCAGCTTGAGGTTCGGGTTCGTCTTCTTCAGCTCCTTGAACGCGCGGAAGTTGCCGCGCAGCGCGCCCGGGTCCCACTCGCCGGGGTAGCCGAAGCCCTTGTCGATGTCCGCGAACGGGTCTCCGAGGATGCACTTGCCGTCCGGGGAGATGTTGGAGAAGGCGTAGTTGATGTGCGTGAGCTTCGACGCCGGCACGTTGGACACCTGGTAGTTGCGGCCGTAGATGCCCCACGCGGTGAAGTATCCGACGATGCGCTTGCCGCCCGGCGGCGGAGGCGTGACGGGCAGCTCCACCACGACGCTCACGGTCTTGGAGCCCACGTTGCCGGCCGCGTCGTACGCGTTCACGGTGTACGTGTACGTGCCGTTCTGCGCGGACGTGGAGATGGCTCGGGTGAACGACGCCGCGGTGGCGACGAGGGTGCCGTTCTCCAGGATCTCCACCTTCGTCACGCCCACGTTGTCCGTGGCGCTCGCGGAGACGGTGAAGGAGCCCGCGGCGGTGAGGCGCGACGCGCTGGCGCTGGCGGTGACGACGGGCGCGGTGACGTCGCCGCTGGAGGGGATGGCGACGGTGACGGTGACCGTCTTCGAGCCCACGTTGCCGGCGGCGTCGTAGGCCTTCACGGTGTACGTGTACGTGCCGTTCTGCCCGGAGCCGGAGAAGCTGCGCGTATAGGACGACGCGGTGGCGACGAGGTTTCCGTTCTCCAGAATCTCCAGCTTCGTCACGCCCGTGTCGTCGGTGGCGCTGCCGGAGATGGTGATGGAGCCTGCGGCGGTGACGCTCGTCTTGCTGCTCGACGCAGAGACGACGGGGGCGGTGGTGTCGCCGCCGCCCGTCACCGGGCCCAGGTCGAGCCACAGCGCCGCCACGGCCACGGGCGTCCAGTCCGCCTGGGACGTATGGGCCTGACGGCACTCATAGAGCCGGCCTTCATAGGTGACGCGCGTGCCCACGGAGTACGCGACGCCCACGGCCCACGCGGCCTCCAGCGGCGCCTTCATCACGCTGCCCGGGCCCCCGGCTTCGGGCGCGAAGGACTCCTGGCCACAACCGGCGACGGTCAGCGCGGACGCCACCAGGCCCACAATCCACTTGCTACGACGCATTCGTGTTCTCCTCGCCTGCGGTACACGCGGAAGGAGTCACGTCCCCATTTTTCCGGGTTAATGGCTGTCGTTGGATTTCGCCTGTCCGGCCACCCAGGTGGTGTGGACGGAAAGGTCCGGCTTGAGCAGCACGAGGTCCGCGCGCTGTCCGGGAGCGATGCGGCCCCGATGGCCATGCAGGCCGATGAACGCGGCGGGGTGGAGCGAGGCCATGCGCAGCGCTTCCTCCACGGGCACGCCGAGCGAGTGGACGCAGTGGCGAACGGCCGCCGTGAGGTCGATGTCCGCGCCCGCGAGCGTGCCGTCCTCGGTCTCCAGCCGGCCGTGGCGGCGCAGGATGGTGCGGCCCTGGAGGGTGAAGGACGTGACGGGCGTGCCGACGGGCGGCATGGCGTCCGTGACGAGGAACACCTTGCCCGGAGGTTTGACCTTGAGGAGCAGGCGCAGGTTGTCCGCGTGCACGTGCACCCCGTCCGCGATGACGCCGCACCAAGCGTCGTCATGGGTGAGCGCGGCGACGACGGGGCCGGGCTGGCGGTTCATCACCGGGGGCATGGCGTTGAACAGGTGGGTGAAGCCGCGCACGCCCGCGTGCAGGGCCTGGGTGGTGCGCTCGCTGGTGGCGGCGGTGTGGCCCGCGCTGAGCACCACGCCGGAGGTGGCGAGGCGGCGCAAGATGGCGTCGTCCACGCACTCGGGAGCGAGCGTCATCAGCACGCGGCCGCCGTGCGCGGCGAAGCGGCGGGGCAGGGCGGTGAGGTAGTCGAGGTCGCGAGGGTCGGGCGCGCGGATGAAGGAGGGCACGTGGACGCCGGCGCGCTCGCGGCTGATGAAGGGGCCCTCCAGGTGGATGCCGAGCACGCCGCTGCCGGGGCGCGAGGTGGCGGTGAGCGCGGCCTCGCAGGCCTCGCGCATGCGGGCGGCGTCGTCGGTGATGAAGGTGGGCAGCAGGCCCGTGGTGCCGCACGCGCGCATGGCGGAGGCGATGGCGAGCGCGGCCTCCACGGTGGGCGTGTCGTTGAAGAGCACGCCCCCCGCGCCATTGACCTGCACGTCCACGAAGCCCGGAGCGATCAGCGTGTCACCGGGCAGCGTGTGCACGGTGGCACTGGGAGGGATTGCGGAAGCGGGGACGACGGCGTGGACGGTGTCCCCTTCGAGAACGACGGCGTGACCTTCGAGGAGCTGGTCCCCGGTGAAGACGCGAGCGCCCTGCAATGCGGTGGGCGTGGGCATCACACGGCTCCCGTGAGCTTGTGCGAGACGACGGCACGCCCTTCGAGTCGCGGGCTTGCGGTGAAGACGCGAGCGCCTTGAAGGACGGTGGGCATCACACGGTCTCCGTGACCTTGCGCAGGTGCGCGGGAGCATCCGGGTCCAGCCCGCGCGCTGTCGCGAGCTGGTGCACCGCGAAGTAGAAGCTCTGCACCTGGCACAGCGGCGCGAGCGCGGCGGGGAGGCCCGGCAGCGTGGGCAGGGATTGCGCGCCGGGAACGGGCAGGGCGGTGTGGACGCTCGCGCCCAGCTCGACCATGCGCTGCACGACGTCGCGGGTGCCCTGGGCGGCGCTGTCCTCCTGGCCCAGGGCGAGCACGGGGAAGCCCGGCCGCACCAGCCCGAGCGGACCGTGGAGGACCTCCGCCGTGCTGAAGGCTTCGGCGTGCATGCGGCAGGTCTCCTTGAGCTTGAGCGCCATCTCCAACGCGGCGCCCAGGCCACTGCCCCGGCCGACGACGTAGAGACTGGTGGCCTCCTTGAGCGTCGCGAGCGCCGGCCACCAGTCGAGCTTGCCCGCGGCCTCCAGTGCGTCCGGGAACCGCCGGGCGGCGTCGTGCAGCTCCGCGGAGTCCGACCAGTGCGCGACGAGCTGGAGGAAGGCGAGCCCGGAGAGCAGATAGGACTTGGTGGCGGCGACGCTGTGCTCGGGGCCAGCGGACAGCGGGACGCGCACGTCGCACAGCGAGGCCAGCGGCGAGGACTCGTCGTTGATGAAGCCCAGTACGACGGCGCCTCCCGCGCGGGCGGCCTCGGTCATGCGCAAGAGGTCGGGGCTCTGACCGGACTGCGAGACGGCGATGAAGAGCGCATCGCGCAGGTCCAGCGAGCGCGTGTTGTAGACGGACGCGACGCTGGGGCCCATGGACGCCACGGCGCGGCCCAGCGTGGTTTCGATGAGGTACTTGCCGTAGACGGCCGCATGGTCGGAGCTGCCGCGGGCGCAGGTGACGACGAAGCGGGGAGGCGTGCGCCGCAGGCGAGCACCCAGGTAGGCGAAGGTGTCGCGGCAGCGCTCGAGCTGGCGGCGGGCCGCGGCCGGAGCCTGGGCGGCCTCACGCGCGAGGGCGGGAAGGGAGGGGGTCGTCTGGGTGGGGTCCACGCGCAGGGGGATAACAGCCTCCAGGGGTGGACGGGTGGAGGAAGGCGCCGGGCGTGATGCGTCCGACATCCCGTGCGGCTCGGAGGCCATGCCGTCAGGCCGGACCTGGAGCGGGCAGGCCCGGGGGCTTCAACGGCCTGCCTTGACGGCGGGGAAGGGGCGGAGGAGAGAGGACGTCATGCTGAAGACCGCCCTGGGCCGTTTCCGCGCTGTCGCCTTCTGGGAGGGACTGTCCTTCCTGGTGCTGCTGCTCATCGCCATGCCGCTGAAGTACGTGCTGCACATGCCCCTGGGCGTGCGCGTGGTGGGCATGGCGCACGGCGTGCTGTTCATGGCGTACCTCTACACGCTGACGATGGCGGCCATCGAGTACCGCTGGGGCGTGAAGCGGATCGCCGTGGCCTTCATGGCCTCGTTCGTGCCGGGCGGGACGTTCTGGCTGGACGCGCAGTTGCGCGGTGAAGACGCGTTGAACGCGGAGAGCCGCGCGCCTACCCGACTGTGACGATGGCGATGCTGACGAAGATGGACCCGTTCAGGATGAGGCCCGCCAACGCGGGCGCGAACACCCGGGCGGGCAGGTAGCGCTTGTGGCGGATGAGCGCCACGAGGCCCATGACGAGCCCGGAGCCGAAGAGCAGGACCAAGGCGTAACCCAGCGGCCGTGAGCCCAGGAGAAGCGGATCCGAGAGTCGTTGGATCAGCACCGCGATGACGTAGAGCCCCCAGCTGCCATGCGCCAGCAGCCTGCCCCCGCGAGCCCGGTTGCGCTCCTCTGGCGTCAACATCGCGAGCCTCTCTTCTCCTCTCCGCGACAAGTCCTTCGCCGCGCAGCATAGACGACCCGGGGGGATTGACCCTTCCAGGGATAAGACCCAACATGTTGTTCGTGGAAGATAGGACTCTGGAGGTCGTATCCGAATATCCACGCGCACCCTCCCAGAAGGTGTGGGATGCGCTGACCGAGGAGGAGCGGGCTCGGATTGTGGAGTCCCTTCCTGGTGAGGTGACCTGGAATGAGATGCCAATGCCTGAAGGGGATTGGCACACCGGCCCGCGCACCTACGTGTGGAATGTGTTGCGCAGGTACTGGGCGCAGCAGTCCCGACGGGCGTACGTGAGCTCCGCGCTCCCCATCTACTATCCAGAGGAGCCACGCTTCGCGCCGGACCTGCTGGTCGTCCTGGATGCGCAGGGCCATCGCCGGAGAAAGTGGGTGTGCAGCGCCGAGGCCCACGGATTGGATTGGGTCATGGAGGTGCACGCGGGCGGAGATCGGAAGACGGCCGCCGAGGACAAGGTGCGGCGCTACGCCCGCTTGGGGATTCCGGAGTACTTCATCCTCGACGGACGGGATTGCACGCTGGAGTGCTATCGGCTCGCGACACCCGACGCACGTGTCTACACACGCCTGGAGCCCAGGCGCGGGAGATATGTCTCCGAAGTGCTGGGACTCGAATTCCAGTCCGAAGGAGGGCGCCTCCAGTTATGGACGAGCTCTACACCCCTTCTGAGCTACAGCGAGCGCATTCTCCAATTGGAGGCCGAGCTCGCCCGGCTCAGGCGAGGGTGAACGCCCTCGCCAACGTCAGTACCTCCACCCTCGCGGCCCCCGCTTCCCGCAGCGCGACGCCCGCGGCCCGCGCGGTGGACCCCGTGGTGAACACGTCGTCCAGGAGCAACACCTCCTGCCCCTTCACCGCCCGCGACGCCACGAACGCTCCAGCCACGTTGCCCGCGCGCTCCGCCTCGCTCAGCCCCACCTGCCGCCGCGTCTCCCGCGTGCGCGTAAGCCAGCCCCCCGGCGCCGTCCGCCCCGTGGCCTTCGCCAGCTCCCCCGCGAGCAGGTGCGCCTGGTCGTACTGCCGCTTCCGGAAGCGCCGCACATGCAGCGGCAACGCCACCACGCACCCGGGCGCGGTCCTCAGGAACCGCCGCGCCTCGTCCGCGAGCAGCGCTCCCAGCGGCGCCGCGAGGTCCGGCTGGTCCTCGTACTTGAACCGGTGGATGGCCCGCGCCACCGGCCCCTCGTGCGAGAACGGCGCCCAGGCCCGGCTGAACGGCGGCGGCACCGTCCGGCAGCGGGGACAGGCGTTCCCGGGAAACGCACCGGGCTCCGCGCACGTCCGGCAACACACCGGCGGCAGCCGCTCCAACGCCGTGTCACACGGCTCGCAGAACACCGCGCCCACGCCCGGCAGCACCTTCGCGCAGGCCAGACACATGGGCGGATAAACCAAATCCAGCAGGGCCTTCCACATCACCGGGACTCCCAGGGGCAGCGCAGCTTCGCGCCCCTCGTGCGAGCCCCGTGCCGCTCACTCCGCCGCGCGGCCGCGCGTCTTGTACGTGAGCACCGGCGCCAGCGTCGCCACCACCCGCACCAGCCCCGCCTCCACCAGGTCCGTCACCACGCGGTCGATGGCCTTGTACGCCGGCGGCGCCTCCTCGAAGAGCAGGTCCCGGTCCTCGCACACCACGTGACTCTTGAAGGACGTGCGGGTCAGCGACTCCGCCGTGAAGCGCTCCTTCAGCCGCTCCCGCGCGGCCGTGCGCGTCCACTTGCGTCCCGCGCCGTGCGCCAGGCTGTGCGCGCTCTGCTCGCCCGTGCCCACCGGCAACACCAGATAGCTCAGCGCCCCCCGGCTGCCGGGAATCACCACCGGCCCCTCGTCCCACGGCGCCGCGCCCTTCCTGTGCAACCACCCCACGCGCCCGCCCTCATGCCGCGCGGTCACGCTGTTGTGGCACACGTCCAACACCCGCCGCCCCGTCGCGCCAATCCCCTCCAGCGCCCGCTGCGCCACCAGCGCCCGGTTCGCCTTCGCCCAGAGCACCGCGCCGTCGTGCCGCGTGAGGTACGCGCGCGCCTCCTCCGAGTCCGCCGCCAGCCCGCCCGCCGCGTGCCGGTCCACGTGCGTGCGCAGGATGGCCTCTCCCAGCCCACGCGACCCCGAGTGCACGAGCAGGAGCAACCGCTCCTCCCGCAGGCCCAGCGCCTCGAAGACGCGCGCGTCGTGCACCTCCTCCACCCGCTGCACCTCCGCGAAGTGGTTGCCGCCGCCCACCGTGCCCAGCGCCGCCTCGAAGCCCGTGCTGCTCGCGCCGTGCTCCGCGAGGACCGCGTCCGTGTCCCCCTCCCACGGCCCCTCCAGGTCCAGCTTCGCCGCCCACCGCTCCGCCTTCGCCTTGCGCGTCAGCAGGTCCACGTCCCACAAGCCCATGCCACAGCCGATGTCGCTGCCCACGAGATAGGGATAGAGGAAGCCCTCGGACTCGAAGGCCGCGCCCACCGGGGCGCCCTTGCCGGGATGCAGGTCCGGCAATCCCACCGCGAGCCGCATGCCGGGCAGGCGCGCCACCGCCTCCAGTTGGCGGATGGCCTCGCCCTCCACCCAGGACTGGGGCGAGGCGATGACGCGCACGGTGGCGGCCGTGGAGGTTTCAGAAGAGGGCGTGTTCATGATGGCCGGTCCCGACGCGGAGCCTTCTCGCGCCCTGACGCCCCACCCGGGCCCGGGCGCCCGGCCCGCCCTGCCGCCTACTTGTGGTAGGGCTCGCCCTTCAGGATGGTGAACGCGCGGTAGAGCTGCTCGATGAGCACCACCCGCGCCAGCCGGTGGGGCAGCGTCATCCGCGACAGCGACATCACCTGATGCGCCGCGCCGCGCACCGACTCATCCAGCCCCTCGTCCCCGCCGATGACGAAGAGCAGGTCCTTCGAGCCTGTCTGCGCCTTGGCGACGTAGCGGCTGAGCTCCACGGAATCCAGCAGCGTGCCGCGCTCATCCAGCGCGACAATCCAGTCCTGCGGCTTGCGCTTGCCCAGGATGGCGGCCGCCTCCGCGGACTTCGCCTCGCCGGGCTTGAGCTTGCGGCCCGACGCTTCGTTCAGCTCAATCAGCTCGAAGCGCGTGTAGTGCTCGAGCCGCCGCGCGTACTCCTGCACGGCGGGCTCGAACAGTCCGGAGCGGTCCTTGCCGATGGAGAGGAGGCGGACCTTCACGGGACTAGGACAGCTTCTCCCGGGGCGCGTCCGCCCACAGGCCGTCCAGGTCGTAGAAGGCGCGCACCTCGCCGTTGAACAGGTGGGCCACGACGTCGTCGTAGTCCAAGAGCACCCACTGGCCCGTCTCCAGGCCTTCCGTGCTGATGGGGCGCAGGGGCTGCTGCTCCTGCTTGAGCTGCACCTGGACGTTCTCCGCCATGGCGCTCACCTGGCGGTCGCTCTCGCCGGAGGCGATGACGATGTAGTCCGCGTAGGACGTCATCCCGCGCATGTCGAGGATGACGACGTCCGTGGCCTTCTTGTCCAGAAGCAGGTTGCCGATGCGGCGCGCCAGCTCGCGCGCCTTCGGGTTCTCCGCGGGCTTGGGCGGCGCGGGCGGGGCAGCGGCCTTCGGGGCCTTCTTGCGCGCGGCGGCGGTCTTCTTGCGCGGCGGCGGACGCAGGCCGCTCTTCGCCTTCTTCGCGGCGGTCTTCTTGCGGGCCGGAGCCCGGGTGCCGGTCTTCGCCTTCGCCTTCTTGGATGCAGGGGTCTTCTTCTTCGTGGCCATGTGGCGGATACCCTATCGCACCCTTGGCAAGCTTCCAGCGCTCCTCTAATGGGTTCCGTCCATGAGCGACGCCCGCCTGGAGCAGTTCAAGAAGATGACGGCCCAGTTCCCAGACGCCCCCATGGCCTGGTTCTCCCTGGGGAAGCTCCACCTGGAGCGCAAGGAGTACGACAGCGCCATCCAGACTCTGGAAACCGCCGTCCGCCTGGACCCGAAGTACGCCGCCGCCCTCGTCTCCCTGGGGGATGCCTACGCGGGGGCCGGCCGGACGGACAAGGCGAAGGAGGTGCTCACCACGGCCCGGGACCACGCGCTCGCCCAGCAGCACCCCAGCCTGGCGGAGGAAATCGACGAGCGCATCGCCGACCTGGAATGACTCTCAGTCCTGGTCACGCCAGGTGAAGCCCACGCCGAACACCTGGCGCGTGTAGCTGAGGCCGTTGCGCGGCAGGCGCGTGCTCCACAGGCCCCAGGACAGCTCCAGGTCCACGCGGGCGGAGACGGGCCGGGCCAGCTTGAGGGACAGCGAGTTCTGCCCCTCGTCCTCCTCCACCAGGACAATCTCCGGCGACAGGAAGATGCCGTCCGGGTAGCGCGCCAGGCCCAGCGTGCCCTGCGCCAGCAGCGTCACCCGCCACGGCAGCCGCACCCCGGCGCTGCCGGTGAGCCGGTGGCGCAGCGCCGTCTCACCGAAGCTGTTGGAGCTCACCTCCTGGAAGGCATACGTGAGCGACAGCTTCACCGGCCCCCGGTACGTGTAGCCCGCCCCCGCCACCAGCGCGCCGTCCTGCCGCCGCCCGGGGGAGGTGCTGACGCCGGGGAAGGGCCGGGCGAAGGGGCCGTAGCGGCGCGAGCCCCACTCGCCGAACACGCTCAGCGAGTGGCGCGGGCTCAGCCGGTAGCGGCCCAGCACCCCCACCTCCGGCCCGCCGAAGTCGGCCGTGTGGTCCGGGCGGTACACGAAGCGGCGCGCGCCCAGGCGCATGCGCAGGGCCAGGCGCACGTCCGGGGCGTACTCGGCGAAGAGGCTGGCGCCCAGGTCCGAGTACGCGCGGCTGCCGCCCCGCCGGTCCTTGGCGTGCCCTTCGGCGCCCACGCCCCACTCGGTGCCCAGGGCGAACGAGCCCTCCAGCGCGCCCGCCTGCACCAGCGTGTCCTCGTTGGCGTAGTCCACGTACTTGCGCCCGCCCAGCTCGTACCGGCCCACCACCTGGGCGCGCTCGCCGGTGCCCTTTCCCTCCGCCACGCCCAGCGCGCTCAGCGCCAGGTCCGTTCCGGGGCCGTGCGTGGCGCCGTCGGAGAAGTCGCGCGGGGCGTTGCTGTCCACGAGCAGCCGGCCGGTGCCCCGGAGCGAGCCCTGCCACTCGGCCGCGCGCGCACCTCCGCCCCAAGGCAGCGCGAGGGCGAAGAGGAGCGGGAGGAGGCGGCGGTCCAAGACGCGCGCACCATACTCCGGCCCGTGGGCCTGCCCCACCCTCGCAAGCGTCCATCCCGGCCGAGTCGCCCCGGGGACACCCGGGGTGCGCCCGCGGTCGGTGACGCCGCACCCGGCCGCCCGGTACATTGCGGCCATGTCTTACGCGTCCTTTTTCGCGGTGGCGGCCGGCCTGTCGCTCACCGCCTGTTCCCCGTCGTCCTTCCGCACGGAGGTCCAGGGCGAGGCGACGGTGCCCGCGAGCCCCGCCGGCACCCCCACGCTCCTGAATGCCTTTCCCGCCATCAGCAGCTTCTCCGCGCTGGACTTCAACGAGAACCAGGACTTCAAGAACCGCGACGTCACCAAGGACGAGGTGTCGCGGGTGCAGGTGAAGTCGATGACGCTCAAGCTCCTCAGCCCGAACGACCAGGGCTTCGACTTCCTGGACTCGCTGGAGGCGGTGGCGCGCGCGGGCAACTCCGAGTCGCGCTTCGCGGCGCGCGACGGCATCTCCGGGCTGGGCTTGAACGCGCCCAACCCCACGCTGTCGCTGAAGGCGGACGGGAACGTGGACCTGCGGCCCTACGTGGCCGCGCCGTCCATGGCCATCATCCTGCGCGGCACGGGGCGCCTGCCGGAGCGCGAGGTGCGCGTGCAGGCGACGGTGGTGCTGGAGGTGGAGGGAGGCCTGCTCTAGCTAGGGGACCAGCGTCTTCGCGCGGCGCTCCAGGGCGCCCGCGCGGCCGTCCAGCTCGCGCGCCAGGGACTCCAGCCGCGCGGCCTCCTGCTCCAGGGAGGACAGGTCCTCCGGCCCGCCCGCGGCCAGCGCCTGGGCCCGCACCGGATCCACCTGGGGCCGCCGGTCACTGGCGGTGACGCTGGCGGACGGGGCCAGCCCGCCCCCGGGCGTCCCGGTGCCTCCTCCGACGGAGGGGTCGCCCGCGTAGTCCGGCGACTCCGCCATCGCGTCCCCCGCGGTCACCTCGCCGTTGCGGCCGCCCCGCTGGGTGGGGGCCACCAGCAGGCCCCGGTCGCCCGCCGTGCGCAGGCGCAGGCGCCGGTCCTGGTCGTCGAACATGGACTCCTCGCCCAGGAAGTCGTTCATGCGCCGGTCCAGGTCGCGCTCCTCGCGCACCTCGGTGATGCGCGCCTTCAGGGCGGCGAGCCGCTGCCGCACCTTGTCCTGGGTGTCGCGCAGCGCGTCCGCCTGCGCGAGCAGGTCCTCGGGGTCATCCCCGCGCGCCGCGCCATCCAGCGCCGGCACCTGCGAGGCGGGCAGCGCCGCGCGCACGGCCTCCCGCTCGCCGCGCACGGACCGCATCTGCTCCAGCAGCCGCGCCCGCTCCGCCCGGTCCGTCGTCGCATCCCACGCCGCGCGCAGCCGCGTCAGCTCCTGGGACAGCGCGCCGTGCAGCGCCAGGTGCGCGCGCTCCACCTCGCCGTCCGCGCCGGACACCGACTGCGCCAGCCCCGTCAGCTCCCCGCTCAGCTCCTGCGAGCGGCGCAGCGCGGACTCCAGCTCGCCGCCCGCGGTGAGCTTCCCCTGGCGCTGGGCCTTGAGGGCTTCGATGCGCGCGGCCAGCCCGTTGAGTTCGTCGCGCAGCCCCTGCTGCCGGGTGCGCAGGGTGCGTGCCTCCGTGCGCGCCGCCTGGGCCTTCGCGCGCGCCTGCTCCAGGCCGGACGTCGCCCCGGCGGGAGCGGCCACGAGCAGGCACAGGAGGAGGGGGAGGACACGCGACATCATCGGGGGGACACCGTCAGCAAGGCGGATGCCAGTCCTTCCCTCCTACCCCGTTCCCAGGTCCGACGGAAAGCGCCCTGGTTCCGGGCACCTGCACGAGCAGGGTGGGGCGGGGTGGGTGGGCCGGACGGTGGAAAGTCATGGGGCCAGGGCGGGGGTGACGGATTTCCGAGGCCCCCAAGGCTCGGGGGCTCGGGCCCCTTCTCAGGGGGTTAACCCTCCTCGGGGCGTTCGCCGCGCGGCAGGAAGCCGTACTTCTCCAGCTTGTAGTACAGCGCGGAGGTCTTGATGCCCAGCAGCCGGGCGGTCTCCGTCTTCACGCCGCCGGCCTTCTCGTAGGCGCGGGCGATGAGCTGGCGCTCCAGGTCCTCCAGGATGTCGGGCAGGGGGCGGTCGCCCTGGGGCACCGGCAGCCCCGCGTCCATGCGCGGCGGCTGGCCGGCCAGGTGCGAGGGCAGGTCCTGCGGGGTGAGCGTCTCGCCCTCGGCGAAGACGAGCGCCTGCTCCATCACGTTCTCCAGTTCGCGCACGTTGCCGGGCCACGCGTGGCGGGTGAGCGCGTGCAGCGTCGCGTCGTCGATGCCGGTGACGCGCCGGTTGACCCGGGGCGCGTGCTTGGCGACGAAGTGACGGGCGAGCGCGGGCAGGTCCTCGGGGCGCTCGCGCAGGGGCGGCAGGGTGAGCGGGACGATGTGCAGCCGGTAGTAGAGGTCCTCGCGGAAGCGGCCCGCCTTCACCTCCGCCTGGAGGTCGCGGTGCGTGGCGCTCACCACGCGCACGTCCACCTTGAGCGTCTCCTCGCCGCCCACGCGCTGCAGCTCCTTCTCCTGGAGCACGCGCAGGAGCTTCGTCTGCACGGAGGCGGGAATCTCCCCAATCTCGTCCAGGAAGAGGGTGCCGCCGTCGGCCAATTCGAAGCGGCCCAGCTTGCGCTTCACGGCGCCGGTGAAGGCGCCGCGCTCGTGGCCGAACAGCTCGCTCTCCAGCAGCGTCTCCGCCAGGGCCGCGCAGTGCACGACGACGAAGGGGCCGTCCTTGCGCGGGGAGCGCTGGTGGATCATCCGCGCGACCAGCTCCTTGCCGGTGCCGCTCTCGCCGCGCACGAGCACGGTGGCGTCGCTGGCCGCCACCTTGCGCACCTGGGCGAGCAGCTTCTGCATGGGCTCGCTGTCTCCCACGATGTCCCGGTGGGTGAGGGCGGCGTCGGCGTCGTGCGCGTCCGTGCGGGCGGTGAGGCGCTCCACCTGGCGGCGCGTGGCGGACAGCTCCAGGCCCTTGTCCACCTTGGCGCGCAGCACGTCCGGGGGGAAGGGCTTGGTGATGAAGTCGTAGGCGCCCTCCTGCATGGCCTGCACGGCGGTCTCGATGGTGCCGAACGCCGTCACCACCATGACAACGGCGCCCGGGTCCGCCTGCTTGAGGGCGCGCGTCACCGCGATGCCGTCCATGCCGTCCATCTTCAAATCCGTGACGACCAGGTCGAAGGGGCCCTTCTTGTACGCGGCCAGCCCGTCCGCCCCGCTCTTCACCGCGGACACGGTGTGGCCGGAGCGGGTGAGGGTGACGGTCATGCCCTCGCGGAGGGTGTCGTGGTCGTCGATGACGAGGATGCGGGCCATGCGCCTGCTCGGGAAGGAAGGGTGGGGTGTCGCCGGGGTGGGCTCCGGCGCGATGCACACGCCAGGCCACCCTACACCGGACCGGCGGGGGTGCACGTGGGGCGGCCGTGAAAGGGCTGGCGTCCCGGGCGCGGTGGGTGTCTATCCGGGCGCATGGCCTCCGTTTCCACGTCCCTCGCTGACCTGCTCGCGCGCCACGTCCCGACGGACGACAAGGAGCGCGAGGACCTTGCGCGCATGCGCTACTTCGCCACGTCGCTGAAGGAGCCCTTCTCCCGGTCGCAGGTGGAGGCGCACTTCACCGGCAGCGCGGTGGTGGTGGACGCGGCGGGCGGACGGGTGGCGATGCTGCACCACGCGAAGCTCAAGCGCTGGTTGCAGCCGGGGGGACACGCGGAGTCCGGGGACGCAGGCGACATGGAGGCCACCGCGCTGCGCGAGGCCCGCGAGGAGACCGGGTGCCGCGTGCACCTGCACCCCACGGCGCCGCGCCCGCTGGACGTGGACGTGCACGTCATCCCCGCGCGCAAGGACGAGCCCGAGCACTGTCATCTGGACGTCCGCTACCTGGTGGTGGCGGAGGATCCCGAGTCGCTCGCGCACGACCCCGCGGAGTCGTTCGGCATCCAGTGGCTGGAATGGGAGGAGGCGCTGGTGCGCGCGGACGAAGCGCCGCTGCGGCGCATGCTGCTCAAGGCCCGTGAGATTCTTCACTCCGGGGCTTGAATGGCATTGCCCCATGGAGTGTTCGATACCTGAAGCTGTAGAGCCTGAAACCAAGAACTCCAGGATGTGTGTTCGGGGTGTTTGAGACATACAAACATTGGACGCCCGCCAAACCTCGCAAGGGGGCCTGGATGAAACACACACAACCCGTCACCGTGGTGACGCTCGGGGTGGAGGGGGGCGGCCATGACGGCTTGTCATCCATCCGTGAGCAGGAGCACGTCTCGTGTCGTCTCCGGCCGGAGTGTCTCAGGTCCCTGTCTTGGAAGGGGTTTCCGTCACATCGCTGAAGCAGGACGACGTCTTCAGGCGCTATCCGCCCGCCGCGTTGAAGCGCACGCCGCATCCCCCCTGGCTGGAGGAGATGCTGGGCTCGCTCAAGCCCGCGTGGGACGCGGCGTGCACCCCCGCGCTGTTCCGGGAGACGGCGGAGGGACGGCATCCGCCCCTGCGCGCCTGGCAGCTGTTCCTGGAGCGCTGCTTTCCCATCGTCGAGCACTTCCCCAAGTACATGGGGCTGTCACTGGCGAAGACGACGTACGGCCTGCGTCCCGGTGACGCCAGCATCCGCCGCTGGCTCTTGCAGAACCTGGGCGTGGAGGCCCGTCACGCCGAGTGGTGGATTGACTGGATGCAGGCCGTGGGCGTGGACGCTCCCAGGACCTTCGAGGCGCCGATGACGCCCGAGGTCCAGGCGCTCCACCACCACCTGCTGGTCACCTGCCTGGGTGGGTCGCTGGCGGAGGGCATCGCCGCGTCCAACTGGGCCATCGAGGGGGTCACCGGCGTCTGGACGCGCGCCGTGGTGGAGCCCTTCACCGCCTATGCCCGGGACGGCGTGCGCATGGACGCGCACGCGCTGCGCTGGCTGCGCGCGCATGCCCGCTACGACGACGCGCACCCGGACGAGGCGCTGGAGATCCTCAAGCTGACCACGGACATCACCACGGGAGAGCCGGCGCGCGTGGGCATCGCGGCCCACCGGTCCCTGGTCTTGCTGGCGCGTGTGTTCGAGTCCTGCGGCGAGGCGTGAGCCGTCGCGCGAGCTGAAGCAGCCTTCTCACCGGTGGTGATGACGCAGTCGCGAGACATGCCGGCCCGGCCTCCTGTCGGACCGGACGGGGGGCGTACGCACATGACTGAAGCAGAAGACATCCGGGAGCTGGCCTGGCGTGGGACGTGGTTGTTCCTCCGGTGGGTGCTGCCTCCCTCCATCGTGTGCGCCTACCTCATCGCGATGGCGATGGGGCTGTCGAGCCAGGAGGGGTTGCTCGTCACGGCCACCATCCTGCCGTTCATCGTGCTCGTGTTCGGGCTGCTCCATCCCTACGTGACGCTGCGGTGGCTGGCGGCCTGGGCCTTGCGGCGTCACGACGGGGACGGGCCGGGGGACCGGCTGCGGCGCATCCTGGAGCTGCCCTGGCGCTCCATGGTCTTCACCACCTGCGCGGCCTGGACGCTGGGCGGCTTCTTCTTCAGCCTCCCGGTGTGTCTGTGGTTCGGCAAGGACTGGTTCCGGCTGGGGCTGGGCACGCTCGTCGCGTTCTGCTTCGGCGTGGTGGTGGCGTTCCCCATCGCGCTGGGCCTGGAGCGGCTGGCGCTGCCGTGGGCGCTGCGCGAACAGGATGCGCATCCGGAGACGTCTCCCACGGGCTCGGGCCTCTTCTGGCCAAGGCAGTCGTGGTTCCTGCCGTTCACGTTCCTGTCCACCATCTTCGCCACGGTCGTGCTGAGCGCGTGCGTGGTGGTGGTGAAGTTGCTGGGCGTGCGCACCCAGCTGAAGGAGGTGCTGGTGGCGGATGGCGCGATGCGGGCCGCGTCGCGGCTGGATGACGTGGGCAGCTCGCTGTTCGCGGACCTGGGCTTCGCGCTGCCCTGGGTGGGGGCGCTGGTGTTCGTCCTGCCGGCCTTCACCACGTGGATGCTGGCGAGGCGGCAGGCCGCGAGCGCGGGCTCGGTGCACGAGGCCATCTCCGGCCTGGCATCCGGGCGGATCCGTTCGCCGCGCTGGGTGTCCACGGACGAGATGGGCGACCTGGCGTCGGGGATGAACGGGGCGCTGTCCCGGCTGCGGAGGTTTCCCCGGCTGCTCCAGACCTCCGCGCGACGGCTGGGGGAGGCGGGCACGGACCTGCGCGTGTCGAACGACGAGCAGCAGCAGGGCCTCACCCGGCAGGCGGCCGCGCTGCACGAGACGCAGGTGACGTCGGACGAGCTGCGGCGTGCGTCGAGGATTGCCGCGGACTCCGCGGAAGAGGTCTTGCGCGTGGCCCGGCGCGCGGAAGCCCTGGGCCAGCAGGGCGAGGCCGCGGTGGTCCTGAGCCTGGAGGGGCTGGCGGCCATCCGGAGCGTGGTGTCCGGCATCCAGCAGCGGCTGGCGCGGCTGGATGAGAGCACGGTCCAGATTGGGGAAATCACCGAGGCGGTGAAGGACCTGGCGGACCAGTCCCACCTGCTCGCCGTCAACGCGGCCATCGAGGCGGCGCGCTCGGGCGAGGCGGGGAAGGGCTTCGCGGTGGTGGCGAAGGAGATCCGCGGGCTGTCGGATCAATCCGTCCAGGCCACGCGGCGCATCCGCACCATCCTCACGGACATTGGCCAGGGCATCCGCGACGCGGCCGCCATGAGCGAGCAGGGCGGCCGTCAGGTGGCCGCGGGATTGGATCAGATGCGCGCCTCCGGCGAGTCCCTGCGCGCGCTGTCACACAGCTCGCAGGAGAGCTCCGAGGCGGCGCGGAAGATCGCCAACGCGGTGACGCAGCAGAACGCCGCCTTCGCGCAGATCTCCACCGCCATCGCGGACCTGTCGCAGCTGATGGACGGCACCCTGCGCAGGCTGTCCTCCACGCAGGAGGCCACGCGGACGCTGCAGGTCGTCTCCGGGGAGGTGGGGCAGATGGCGCTGCAGTTCGACGTCCAGGACGTGGCGCCGCTCACCGCGCCTCCGCCGCCTCCGGCACGGGAGCGGGACAGGGCAGCGTCAGCGTGAAGACGGTGTCGCCCGGCGTGGAGCGCAGGGCGAGCTCGCCGCCGTGGGCGCGGGCGATCTTCCGTGCGAGCGGTAGCCCCAGGCCTGTGCCCTGCTCGCGGGTGGTGAAGAAGGGCTCGAAGATGCGCTCGCGCTCGGCTTCGGGCACGCCGGGGCCCGAGTCCTGGACGTCGATGGCGTAGCGGCCGTCGCGCAGCTCGCCGCGCACCTGCACTCGGCTGCCGGCGGGCGCGGCCTGCACGGCGTTCTTCACCAGGTTCACGAGCGCGGCGGTGAGCAGGCTGCCATCCGCCTCCAGGTGCGCGGGCGCGGCGGACATGTCCAGGGACACGCCCTTGCCCTGGGCCTCCGCCGAGAGCAGCTCGCACGCGTTGGAGACGAGGTCGGGCGCCTCCATGGGCGCGCGCGCCAGCGGCTGCTCACGGGCGAAGGCGAGGAAGTCCTCGACGATGCGCTGGAGGTAGGCGACCTCGCGCTGGATGCGGTCCACGTGGCTGTTCGCGTCCGCGTGCGCGCCCGCGCGCAGGTCCTCCTGCAGGAGGCCGGAGAAGAGCGCGATGCCGCCCAGCGGGTTGCGCACCTCGTGGGCCACGCCCGCGAGCATCAGCTTGAGCTGCCGGTCCCGGCTCTCCAGCGCGCCGCGCATGACCTCCAGCTCCCGCGCGAGCACGCCAATCTCACGCGTGGGCTCCGCAGGCACCGGCGTGGTCAGGTCCCCCCGGCCGATGCGCAGCGCGGAGTCCATCAGCCGCCGCAGCGGACGGGCCAGCCCTCGCGCGGTGATGACGGCGATGAGGGCGAGCGCGACGAGCGCCACGGCGCTGGCCATGACGAACGTGCGCCACAGCCGCCGCAGCGGTCCGAAGAAGGCCGCGCTGCCCTCCACGCCGATGGCGCCCACCACCTGTCCGTCCTGGACCACGGGCGCGTAGCCCGTCTTGTAGAGCAGTCCGTCGGAGCCGGTGAAGAGCACCTGGCTGGCGGCGCGCCTGCCGGCGAGGACTTGCGTCAATTCCAGACGGTCGCGCGCGAGGTCCGGGACCTCGGTGCCCACGGGCAGGTTTCCGCCCGCGTCCGCGCGCACGCGGCCCCGCGTGTCCACGGCGTAGACACGCCGCACGCCGCTCGCGGTGCGCACGCCGTCCAGAAGGCGCACGAGGTTGCGCCAGGTGCGGGTGCCGGACACGTCGTCGCCGGGCTCGATGGTGAGCATGCGCTCGCCGCTGACCTGGCTGGCGGTGGCCGCAGCGAGCGCGGAGAGGCTGGCGCCCAGTTCGTCCTCCAGGCTCGCGCGAGCGAGCGCGTACACGGACGCGCCCGCGAGCGACAGGAAGAGCAGGGTGGGCAGGAGGAACGCCAGCAGCAGCCGCGCGGACAGCGAGCCCAGCGCGTCCCACAGACGGGAGGAATGAGGGCGATGCGTCATCCGGGCGGTGCTCCTCGCACCCCTGCATCAAACGGCATGCCCTGCTTCCTGGCCAGTCCTCGTTCTTCGTCCCGCGAGGCGCGAAGCGAGCGGAATCCCCCTGATGGGTGATGGCGGTGGCCGCCGGGCGTGGCGTTGATGGAGCACGCATCGGGGCGTGGGACGCACGCGTCGGAACCGGCTGCTGGCGCGTGTTGTCTCTTCGTCGCGGGTGTCACGCGCGTCAGGAAGGGGCTCACGAAAAACGTCAGACACGGCTGGTAGATGTGAGTGATTGAGGGGGCGCGACATGCCGGATGGATGGCTGGGGAAATTCGGTGGATGCGTCGTCCTGTTGCTGACGCTGGCGGCCTGCGGGACGCCGGGCTCCCGCACGCTGCCGGTGGGGCTGCACGGCTACGGGCGCTATCACAGCGCTTCACCGGCTTCGTTCGCGCGGGACACCGCGTGGAAGAACGCGGGCTCGGGCGGCACCGTCGGAGGAGAGGAATTGGGGCGCTACCTCGCGTTCATCCGCGAGAAGCGTGCCGCCTTGAAGCAGCCCGCCGTGATGGAGGCGGAGCGTCAGGTAGGCCATGCCGCGCTCAATGACCTGATGCTGTGGGCGTCCGCGCGGACGGAGGAGGAACTCGCGAAGGACGCGCCGCTGGAGGTGTACCTGCGGCTGAAGGCCAAGCACGCGGAGGCCTTGCGCGAGGACGGCAAGCGTTCGGCCCGGGCGGAGGCGAAGCTGGAGGAGTTCCACCGCTGGGCGGATGCGCGCCGTCAGGCCCTGGCGGACGCGCACTTCCGCAGGCTCGGAGGCGACGGGCTGCTCACCGAGAGCCCGCTCTACGAGGAGATGCAGCTGGCGCTGCTGGATGCGGTGCTGGACTGGGCCTACGCGCACACGGAGGACCCGGACTTCCCGCGCAAGAGTCCCAGTGAGGTGGCGCTCTACCTGCTGGCGCGAGACAGCATTCTGGCATCGGCGGTGGAGGCCAGCCGCTTCGCGCCCCCGACGTGGGACCCGGCCCGTGAGCCCCCGGGCATTCCGCCGGAAGAGGTGGTGCTGGAGATCGCGCTGGGCCTGCTGCCCGTCACCGGCGAGGTGGCGGACGTGGGCGGCGTGGTGCTGGGGCAGAGCCTGCTGGGATATCCGCTGACGGACGGCGAGCGGCTGCTGTGCGCGGTGAGCGTGGCGCTGCCGGTGGTGTCGGGGCGGTTGCTGTCAGAAGGCGCGCAGGGCGTGGAGCGGGTGGCCCTGCTGACGGGCCGGAGCTTGCGTGAGGTGCAGGTGTTGCAGCGCGTGGTGCAGCACCTGTCGCCGCAGGAGGCACAGGAGCTTCGCCGGGTGCTGCGTGCGGCGGGGCGCGGTGAGTCCGTGTCCGCGGAGGACGTGGCGCGGCTGCAGGGGCTGGCGAAGCGGCTGGAGGCACCGCTCGCGGAAGCGGGGCGCGTGTTGGCCCAGGGCAAGCGCGTGGCGCTGGTGGGCTCAAGGGCGACGGAAGAAGGCGCGCGGCTGGTGCCGGGCAGCGCGGAGCACCTGGCGCAGGCGTGGGTGGACTACCAGTTCCGTCACCCGGGCAAGTACCCGCGCTTCAAGTACGCCGTGGACCCGGAGTGGGAGCGGCTCTACCAGACGGTCATCCAGAACAAGGGTGCGGGCAGTGCGTTCGAACAGTCCGTGCTCCAGGGCCGGAAGCTCCCGAAGAATTCGAGCCTCCTGATGCCGCCACCGGGCAGCAAGGCCCAGGGCTTCGTCCCGGATGCCGTGACGGGGCACAAGGGGGACCTGGTCTGGGGCAGCCCCTACGACTTCGTTGAGGTGAAGGGTCGTGCGGAGCTGGCGCTCACGGGAAACATCAGGGCCATGATTGAGTACGTCCAGAAGTACGGGGGCTCCCTTGAACTCTGGATCCGTTCCGCCAAACACGCCGAGGGTGCCACGCAGCTCACGAAACCGCTTCGAACGGAAATCGAGAAGCTCAAGCAGTTGGGTCGCGCCGACATCCAGTTCTTCCCATGAAAGTGACGCATGGCTCAGCGCTACTTGAGAACCCAGTGGACACTTCTCCCCGGCGCGCCATCGACAAGTACCATCCGTGATCTTCTCCGCCGGTTCTTTACGGAGGGCCGCTGGTTCCAACCGGTACGCTACGGGGGCGTCGGCATGGATGAACGGCTGGCGCCGGGTCCTTTCAATCCGGATGCCCCTGCGGCCGTCTACGACGAATCCAAGCGCTTCTTCATCGGGGCGAAGACGGATCGGGACTTCATTCATTTCTCCCCCGAGACCCAGGGGCAGTACCCCTTCATCGGCACCTTCACCTGGCAGACTTCGATTGTGGAGGCCGGCAAGGCCCGGTGGCGCGAGGCCCATCTGCGGCAGGTCATCGAAATCATGCACCTGCTGGGCTCCCCTCTTGCCCAATCCGGACTTGATGCCGACTTCGAGCGCAAGAACTGGCGCATCGTGCCGAATGAAGATGGTTTTGGCTCCAGGCTCGACTTCAACCTGCGCGACTACAGCGAGGGCCTCTCCGGCCTCTACTGGCGCAACGTCTTCGGCGCCCCCTTCGTGGACCTCTTCGGCCCGCGCCTGGACGCCATCCCCGCGTCCCAGCGCCAGTCACTCGATGGCGGCCTCGTCCTCGTCCAGCCCTACGAACTCCCCACCCAGGCCATGACCCCGGAGGGCGACGCCGCGGAAAGCCAGCTCATCGCCACCCTGGGCCGCGACGCCTTCTTCGACCTGCCGACCCTGCGCAAACCCACGCGCGTGCCGGACGTGTCCTGGATGCTGCGCAAACACTGACGCTTTCGCCCGTCAGTCGAACATCGCGGACAAGGCTTCGCTCAGGGTCTCCACGCCCACCACCTGGAGCTTCGTCTCCTCCACGCGCCGCGCGCTGCCTGCTGGCAGCACCACCCGCTGGAAGCCCATCTTCGCGGCCTCCGCGAGCCTTGAATCCACCTGGCCCACCGCGCGCACCTCGCCCGCGAGCCCCACCTCCCCCAGCACCAGCGTCTTCGCGTCCAGCGGCCGGTTCTGCAGGCTGCTCACCAGCGCCGCGCACACCGCCAGGTCGCACGCCGGTTCGCTCAGCTGCATGCCGCCCGCCACGTTGACGAACAGGTCGCAGCCCACCAGCGGAATCTCCTCCTTCTTCTCCAGCACCGCCGCCAGCAGCGCCACGCGGTTGCCGTCCACGCCAATCGCCGTGCGCCTCGCGGTGCCGTAGCCCGTGGGCGCCACCAGCGCCTGCACCTCCACCAGGAGCGGCCGCGTGCCGTTGAGCGTGCTCGTCACCACGCTGCCGGACTTGCCCTGCGGCCGCTCAGAGAGGAACAGCGCGGAGGGGTCCGCCACCTCCACCAGCCCCGCGCCCTTCATCTCGAAGACGCCAATCTCGTTGGTGCTGCCGAAGCGGTTCTTGTGCGCGCGCAGGAGCCGGAACGGGTGGCCCCGCTCGCCCTCGAAGTAGAGGACCGTGTCCACCATGTGCTCCAGCACCCGGGGACCCGCGATGGAGCCCTCCTTCGTCACGTGCCCCACCAGGAACGTGGGCACCCCGCTGCGCTTGGCGAACGCCATCAGCCGGCCCGCCACCTCGCGCACCTGGGTGATGCTGCCCGGCGCGTTGCCCAATTCCGGCAGGTACATGGTCTGGATGGAGTCCACCACCAGCGCCTGCGGCTTCAGGGCCTCCGCCGCCTGGAGCACGCGGTCCGCGTCCGTCTCCGCGAACAGGTGGATGGCCTCGCTTTCCACCCGCAGGCGCTCCGCGCGCATCTTCGTCTGCCGGAGGCTCTCTTCACCCGACACGTAGAGCACCGGCCCGTGCCGCGCCAGCTTGTCCAGCGCCGCCAAGAGCAGCGTGGACTTGCCGATGCCGGGGTCTCCGCCCAGCAGCACCAGCGAACCGCCCACCACGCCGCCGCCCAGGACGCGGTCGAACTCCGCGATGCCCGTCCTGCGGCGCACCTCCGTCTCCCCCGTGACGTCCTGGAGCTTCACCGGCCTTGAAGCCCCCCCCGACGCGCCCCAGGCCGGGCGCTTGTCGTCCACCTTCGCTTCGGTCTCCTCCAGGAGCGAGCTCCAGGCCCCGCAGTCCGGACACTTCCCGAGCCACTTCGCCGTCTGGTAGCCGCAGGCCTGACAGGTGTAGTGCGTCTTCGCCTTCGCCATGGGTCGAGGTGTCTACCCCAGACCCCTGACGTTTCCCCGGCCGAAGACGGGCCACGCCAGGAGAGCAGGCAGGCAGGTTGTCGTGGATCAGGTAGCGGGTTGCCCCACAGGGGGGGGCAACCCACTTTCTGGACCACGGGCGTCGCACAGAGCGAGCCCCCCACACAGGGAGAGTGTCATGGGGATTATCGCGTTTCTGGTGATTGGTCTGGTCGCGGGTCTGATCGCTCGTGCCATCATGCCGGGCAACCAGTCGATGGGGCTCATCGCCACCACGTTGCTGGGCATCGCCGGTTCGTTCGTGGGCGGTTTCGTGGGTTCGCTCTTCTCGCGTGACGGCCGGATGTTCGACCTGCACCCCACGGGCCTGCTGTTCTCCGTCCTGGGCGCACTGGTCGTGCTGTTCCTCGTGGGCCTCGCCGGCCGCGGCCGTCGCGTCCACGTCTAGCTCGCAGGGCTCCTCGACCGATGAGGCGGGAGACAGCCAGGGACGTCCGTCACGTACGGACGTCCCTTCTGTCTTTGCGGGCTTCGGGACAGGCCTCCCAGAGGGGGGAAGGACACTCGTCAACCCCCTGTCGCGAGAGCGTTGACAATGGCCTCCGGGCCACGCACCGTCGGCCTCCTGACGCCTCCCAAGGAGCCCGCATGTCCGACACCGCCGAGTCCTTCCACGGCCACGCCCACCACGCCGCCCCCGCTCCGGAAGGGGTGACGGTGCGGCACGACTGGTCGCTCGCGGAGGTGAAGGCCCTGTACCAGTTGCCGCTGCTGGATCTGGTGCACAAGGCGCAGACGGTGCACCGGCAGGTGTTCGTGGAGAACAAGGTGCAGCTGTGTTCGCTGCTCTCCATCAAGACGGGTGGGTGTCCGGAGGACTGCGCGTACTGCCCGCAGGCCGCGCGCTACAAGACGGGCGTCAAGGCGGAGAAGCTGATGGCGGTGCCGGAGGTGCTGGCCGCCGCGTCCCAGGCGCGCAAGGCCGGGGCCACCCGCTTCTGCATGGGCGCCGCGTGGCGCGAGGTGAAGGACGGCCCGCAGTTCGACAGCGTGCTGGAGATGGTGAAGGGCGTCCGGGCCCTGGGCATGGAGGCGTGCGCCACGCTGGGCATGCTCACCGACAGCCAGGCGAAGCGCCTGCGCGAGGCGGGCCTGTCCGCGTACAACCACAACCTGGACACGTCCCCGGAGCACTACGGCGACATCATCTCCACCCGCACCTATGACGACCGGCTGAAGACGTTGAACCGGGTGCGCGACGCGGGCATCTCCGTGTGCTGCGGCGGCATCATCGGCATGGGCGAGTCCGTGGACGACCGCTGCAACCTGCTGCGCACGCTGGCCAACCAGGAGGTGCACCCGGAGTCGGTGCCCATCAACGCGCTCGTGCCGGTGGAGGGGACGCCGCTGGCGGATCAGCACCGCGTGGAGACGGTGGACATGGTGCGCACCATCGCCACCGCGCGCCTGCTCATGCCGCAGGCCATGGTGCGCCTGTCCGCGGGCCGCATGCAGATGAACGAGGAGGCGCAGCTGCTCTGCATGATGGCGGGCGCCAACTCGCTCTTCTTCGGGGAGAAGCTGCTCACCACCGGCAACCCCGAGTACACCCAGGACATGGCGCTCCTGGAGAAGGCGGGCATCCGCCCCCTGGAGCCCCGGCAGGACCGGTGAAGTCCGTCACGCAGGTCGCGGACC
Organism: Corallococcus caeni; assembly: GCF_036245865.1. Lineage (NCBI taxonomy): Bacteria > Pseudomonadati > Myxococcota > Myxococcia > Myxococcales > Myxococcaceae > Corallococcus > Corallococcus caeni. The sequence continues at coordinate 124,265 of NZ_BTTW01000011.1, forward strand.
GCTGGGCGCGCGAGGACCTGGAGGCCCTGTCCGCGAAGGGCCTCCGCCGCGCGCTGGAGCCGCTCGACTCCCCCCAGGGCGCGGAGGTGCGCGTGGGGGACGAGCGGCTGGTCAACTTCTCCTCCAATGACTACCTGGGGCTCGCGGCGTCGCCCGCCGTGCGCGCCGCCGTGGCCGCCGCGCTGGAGCGCTACGGCGTGGGCACCGGCGCCAGCCGCCTGGTGGTGGGGGACATGGTGCCGCACCAGCGGCTGGAGGCGCGGCTCGCCCGCTTCGAGCGCGCGGAGGCCGTGCGCCTCTTCAACTCCGGCTACGCGGCCAACACCGGCATCCTGCCCGCGCTGGTGGGCCCCGGCGACGCGGTGTTCTCCGACGCCCTCAACCACGCCTCGCTGGTGGACGGCTGCCGGCTGTCGCGCGCGCGCGTCGTCGTCTACCCGCACGCGGACGTGGCCGCGCTCACCCGCGCGCTGGAGGACACGCCCGCGCGGCGCAAGCTGGTCGTCACGGACAGCGTCTTCTCCATGGACGGGGACGTGGCGCCGCTGCGCGAGCTGGTGGCCGCGTGCGAGGCCCACGGCGCCGCGCTGATGGTGGACGAGGCGCACGCCACCGGCGTCCTGGGTGCTCGCGGCGCGGGGCTGTGCGAGGCGCTGGGCGTGGAGGAGCGGGTGGACCTGCGCATGGGCACGCTGAGCAAGGCGCTGGGCGGGCTGGGGGCGTATGTGGCCACCTCGCGCGCGGTGGCGGACCTGCTGGTGAGCCGCGCGCGGCCGTTCGTCTACTCCACCGCGCTGCCCGCCGCCCTGTGCGCCGGCGCCGAATGCGCGGTGGGCCTGGTGGAGCACGACCCGGCCCCGCGCGAGCGGCTGTGGGGCCACATCCACCGCTTCACCGAGGGCTTGCGCGCCCTGGGCCTGCCCGCCGAGCCCCGGAGCGCCATCTTCCCGGTCATCCTGGGCGAGCCCTCGCGCGCGCTGGACGCGGCGAAGCGCCTGCGCGACGCGGGCCTGCTGGTGAAGGCCATCCGTCCGCCCACCGTGCCGGACGGCACCAGCCGCCTGCGCTTCTGTCTCTCCGCGGCCCACACGACGGGCCACATCGACCTGGCGCTGGAGGTCCTGCGCCGGGTGGGAGTCTCCCGTGGCCCCTGAAGCACTCCAGTTCTTCGTCACCGGCACGGACACCGGCGTGGGCAAGACGCAGGTGTCGTGCGCGCTGCTGTCGCTCCTGAAGGACGCGGGCTACGCGCCCCAGGGCTTCAAGCCCTACGAGAGCGGCTGCGCGTCGCTGAAGGCCCCGTCGGACGCGCTGGCGATGCGCGAGGCCGCGGGCAGCACGCTGCCGGTGGACGCCGTGTGTCCTCACCGCTTCAAGGCGCCGCTGGCCCCGGGCATCGCGGCGGCCCGGCTGGGGAGGGAGCCGGACTTCAGGATGACGCTCGCGGCATGGAAGCGGCTGAAGGGCGGGACGGTGGTGGTGGAGGGGGCAGGGGGGCTGTTCGTCCCGGTGGACTCGAAGCGCGACGTGGTGGACCTCATCCAGGCCTTCCGTCTGCCGGTGGTGCTGGTGGCGCGCGCGGGGCTGGGCACGCTCAACCACGTGGCGCTGTCGCTGGAGGCGCTGGCGGCGCGCAAGGTGCCCGTGCGCGCGGTGGTGCTGTCGCGCGGGGTGCCCGGACGCGACCTGGCGGAGCGGGACAACCGGCGCTACCTGGAGGCCCGCCACGGGGTGGAGGTGCTGGGTCCCGTGCCGTATGTGGAGGATCCGAGAATGCGCCGCCTGGCGTTCCGGCGGGCGCTGGCGCCGCTGGTGCCTGAACGCGCGCGGGCCCGATAAATCGGCCTCCGCCGCGTTCGCCGGAAAGGCGCGTGCTACAGGTCGCGCAAGTTTTCGCGTGGTGGTGGCCGTGATCTGGACGGCCCGTTTTTTCCGCGCGAGAAAGCCGGCACGAATGGCGGACATCATCGACATCACGCTCCTCGCGGACGTCCGACGCTTCTTCCAGAAGCTCATCGAACAGCGCGGGCTGTCCTACTTCCTCCAGAAAGACGGTCCTCGGCTGTTCCAGATCGAGCCGACGAAGGTCGAGCTGGTCCTGCGCACCGCGATCCGCACCCGCGACCCGGAGCTGCCCCGGCCTCACGAGAAGGCCATCGAGCACTGCCGCCTGGAGCTGCGCCGCGAGCTGATCCGCCGCGTGGCCAGCGCCATGCTCCAGACGGGGCTGTGAGCCGCTTCTCGCTCCGCACCGCCTTCCCGCGCACCCCCAACCCGCTCTCCCAGGCCGTCGCCGAGCGCCTCGCGCGCGGGCTGCCCCTGCTGGACCTGGCGGAGACCAATCCCACCCGCGTGGGGCTGCCCCTGCCCGCCGCGGAGCTGCTGCTGGCGGGCGCGGCGTCGCCAACGGCTTCCTCCCTTCTCCCGGAGCCCGTCGCAGGACGCGGCGGCCCGTCGCAGGGCGCGGCGGCCCGTGACGGCGCCCTACCGGCGCGGCCGGGCAGGGAGGGCGGCTCCACGCCCTCGCCCTTCGTCTACGCACCGGAGCCCTTCGGCCTGCCGTCCGCGCGCCATGCCGTGGCCGCGCACCTGTCCCGGCGGGGCCCGCCCGTGGAGGCCGCGCACGTCGTCCTCGGGGCCAGCACCAGCGAGGCCTACGGCTGGCTCCTGAAGCTCCTGTGCGACCCCGGGGACAACGTCCTCGTCCCCGCGCCGGGCTACCCCCTGGTGGACGTGCTGGCGCGCCTGGAGGGCGTGCACGCGCGCTCCTTCCGCCTGCCCGCCGTGCATGGCTTCGGGCTGGACGCGGGGCAGGTGGAGGCCGCCGTGGACGCGCGCACCCGCGCGGTGCTGGTGGTGAACCCGGGCAACCCCACGGGCCACTTCCTGCACGAGGACGAGCTCCACTCGCTCGCGGACGTGTGCGCGCGCCACGGCCTGGCGCTCATCAGCGACGAGGTGTTCTCCGACTTCGCGTGGGACGCGGAGGCGGGGAGGGTGACGTCCGTGGCGGGGCGGCCCCTGCCGTGCCTGACGTTCTCGCTCTCCGGCCTGTCCAAGGTGGCGGGCCTGCCCGGCCTCAAGCTGGCGTGGCTGCACGTGGGCGGCCCCGCGCACGCGCGCGACGAGGCCCTGGCCCGGCTGGAGGACGTGGCGGACGCGGCGCTGTCCGTGGCCACGCCGGTGCAGCTCGCGCTGCCGGCGCTGCTGGCCCATGCGCCGCGCTTCCAGCAGGCGGTGCTGGAGCGGGTGAAGGGCAACCGGGAGCGGCTGCTGCAAGCGCGTCCGGCGGACGCCGCGTGGGACGTGGTGGCCTCGCACGGCGGCTGGAGCGCGGTGCTGCGCATCCCCCATCACCCCGGCGAGGAGGCCACCTGCCTGCGGCTCCTGGAGGAGGGGGTGCGCGTGCAGCCGGGGTACTTCTTCGACTTCGGCGGCGGTGCGTACCTCGTGCTGTCGCTCCTGCCGACGCCCGAGGTCTTCACCGCCGCCCTGGTGCCGCTCCTGCGCGTGCTCAGTCCACCGGCGGGTTGATGAGCTGCACGGTCTTGAAGGCGCTGTTCTCCACCTTGAACAGCTCGTAGGGAGAGGGCGCCTCGCCCGTCTCGTTGTTGAAGTCCAGCTCGCCGCTGGCGCCGCGCACGTTGATGGTGGCGCCGGAGCGCAGCACCTCGCGCGCCGCCGTGAACTGCGTGGACCCCAGCGAGTAGGTGGTCGCGGTCTGGCCCGCGGGGGGCGTGAGCTTCGTGAGCCCCTCCGCGATGCGCGGCCCGGTCACCGGCTGCGGGTTGTTGGGGTCGTTGCCCACCGCGTACGCCGCGCCCAGCGTCACCAGGTACATGGCGTCGTACGCGTGCGCGGTGAAGGAGAACTGTCCGGGGTCCGTCCTGTAGGCGGTGATGAAGCGGTCCGCGAACAGCTTGTAGGTGGAGTCGCTGGGCCGCGCGGACGCGGGCGCCGTGCCGTAGGCGCCGTTGAGCTGCGCCTTGTTGGCGCCCAGGTTCGTCAGCAGGGTGAGGTCCTTGCTCGCGTCCGTGAGGAACCAGCGGTTGCCGTTGGCCACGGACACGCCCTGGCCCACGGCCTCCGCGAGCAGCCGCGCGTTGTCCTCGGGGAAGCCCGCCAGCACCGTGAGGTCCGGCTTGAAGGTCACCAGCCGGCTCACCGCGCCGCTCACGGACTCGTTGCGGTTGTACTGCGCGCCCGCGACGTTGTCCTTGTTGGGGATGCGGTTCTGGATGGCGTCGTACAGGCCGTTTCCGTACGAGTCGTTCACGTACGCCACGCCCACCTTGTTGGGCGGGGTGAACGTCACGCCCGGGTCGTTGATGGGCGTGACGCCCTGGAGCACGTCCGCGATGACGCGGCCCTGGAGCACATCCGAGGGCGTGGTGCGCCAGACCAGGCCCACGCTGCCGCCGTTCTTGTCCGACAGCGTGGTGAACGCGGAGCTCGTTGCCGTGTGGCTCATGAGCAGCACGTTCTTGGGGACGGTGATTTCACTGATGGCGAGCGTCTGCGCGCTGCCCGCGCTGAACAGCGCCACCGCGCCCTTGTCGTTCACCATCCAGGCCGCCTGCGTCACCGCCCGGCTCACGTCCGCGCCGGTGTCGCAGACGTACATGACGAACTGACGGCCGCCCACGCCCTGCGCCTGGTTCACCTCGTCCAGCGCCAGCTTCAGGCCGTTGAAGCGCTGCTGCTCAATCTCCGCGTTGCCGCTCGCGTTGGTGAGCGGCAGCGCCGCGCCCAGCACGATGGGGTTCGCCGCGGACGTGGCGCCCACCACCTGGTCGCACCCCGCCGGCTGCGGCAGGCAGAAGCCCGACGTGCAGACGCTGTTGCTGCCGCAGTCACTGCTCGTCGTGCACTCGGACAGGCCGCCCGCCGTGGTGAAGCTGCACCCGGACGACAGCAGCGCCATGCCCAGCGTCATCATTCCCAGCGCGCGCATCAGAAACGTCCTTCCATGCCGACCCCGGCGCCGCGCGGCGCGAGCGTCACGCGGACCTCGCCCTGCGCGGGAGGGCCCTCTTTGGGATACAGGATGATGGCGGTGATGGCCCCCGCGAGCCCCACGCCGAAGCCGATGTCCGCGAGCAGCGCCTTGCTCTTGGTGCTGTCCGACAGCCGCTGCTTGTCCGCGAGCGTGCCGGCGTTGTCGAACTGCTCGCGCTGGTCGCGCGCCTGCAGGCCGAAGAGCACGCCCACGCCCACGCCCACCACCGCCACGCCGCCCGTGGCGAACGCCGCGATGCGCTGGTTGCGGTAGGACTTCACCGCGCGGTCCATCTCCGCCTGCCGCTGGCGCTCGCTCTCCTCCTCCGCGCGCCGGGCCGCCGCCTGCTCCTCGTCCGCCTTCTGCCGCGCGGCCTCCGCCTCCGCCTCCAGGCGCTTCCGGTCCGCGTCCGCCACCGCCTGGGCCTGGTCCTCGCGGTCCAGCTGCACCCGCAGCCGGTCGATGGCGCGGTTGCTGTTCTTCAGCAGGGTGGGGTCGGTGTCCTCGCTGGAGGACGTGACGTACTGGCGATAGAAGCTCATCGCCTCGCGGGGCTCGCCCGCGTACTCCAGCGCCACGGCGATGTTGTAGACGAGCCGCGGGTGCGGCTGCGCCTCGTTGGCCTGCTTCAGCGCCTCCGCCGCCTCGCGGTACTTGCCCGCGTCGTAGAGGCGTTTGCCCTCCTTCAACAGGGCCTGGACGTTGACCTTGGAGCCACCCCGCTGCGCCAGGGCGGACCCGGGCGACAACGCAAGCGCCAGCGACAACACGAAAACCAGTCTCATGGGGCGGGGAGCCTAGCGCCGAACATTCCGGCCGTCGAAGCGCTGGCCCCCCGAAAAAGCGCCGGGGCCACCCCCACCCCTGTCGCGACAGGGGAGGAAGCGGCCCCGGAAGGGCCTTCCCAGGCGTCAGACGGCGATCAGCCGTCCAGGCGCGCGATGAGCAGCTTGCGCTGGAGCATCAGGGCCTCGGGGGCCTTGGTGCCCAGCTGCTCGAAGAAGACCTCCTGGCTCTTGAGCTCGGACTTCCACTCGTCCTCCTTGATGGAGGTGGCCTCCGTGATGGCCTCCGCGGGCAGGTCCAGGCCGTTGAGGTTCAGGCCCTGGTCCTGGCGCGGCACCCAGCCCAGCAGCGTCTCCTGCGTGGGGACGCGGCCGTGCACGCGGTTCACGATCCACTCGAGGACGCGCATGTTCTCGCCGAAGCCCGGCCAGATGAACTTGCCGTTCTTGTCCTGGCGGAACCAGTTGACCTGGAAGATCTTCGGCAGCTGCGGGATGGACTTCTGCATGTCCAGCCAGTGCTGGAGGTAGTCGCCCATGTGGTAGCCGCAGAAGGGCAGCATGGCCATGGGGTCACGGCGCACGACGCCCACCTTGCCGGTGGCCGCCGCGGTCGTCTCACTGCCCATGGTGGCGCCCAGGAACACGCCGTGGGTCCAGTTGAAGGCCTGGAGGACCAGCGGGACGGTGTTGGAGCGGCGGCCGCCGAAGATGAGCGCGCTGATGGGAACGCCCTGGGGGTCGTTCGCCTTGCCGGACAGCACCGGGTTGTTGCTCATGGGCGCGGTGAAGCGGCTGTTCGGGTGCGCCGCCTTCTCCGCGCTGCCCTTCTTCCAGGGCTTGCCCTGCCAGTCGGTGAGCTCCTCGGGGACCTCGCCGTCCTTGCCCTCCCACCAGACGTCGCCGTCGGGCGTGAGCGCCACGTTGGTGAAGAGCGTGTCCTTCGCGATGGTCTCCATCGCGTTGGGGTTGGTCTTGTAGTTGGTGCCCGGCACCACGCCGAAGTAGCCGGCCTCCGGGTTGATGGCGTACAGGCGGCCATCCGGACCGGGGCGCATCCACGCGATGTCGTCGCCGACGGTTTCGATCTTCCAGCCCGCGTACTCCTTGGGCGGGATCATCATGGCGAAGTTCGTCTTGCCGCACGCGGACGGGAAGGCCGCGGCGATGTACGTCGTCTCACCCTTGGGGGAGGTGACGCCCAGGATGAGCATGTGCTCCGCGAGCCAGCCCTCCTCGCGGCCCAGGTAGCTGCCGATGCGCAGCGCCAGGCACTTCTTGCCCAAGAGCACGTTGCCGCCATAGCCGGAGCCGAAGCTCCAGATGGTGTTGTCCTGGGGGAAGTGGCAGATGTAGCGGCGGTCCGGGTTCACGTCGCCCGTGGAGTGCAGGCCGCGGTTGAAGTCGTCGCTGTCGCCCAGCATGTCCAGCGCGGCCTTCCCCATGCGGGTCATGATCCGCATGTTGAGGACCACGTAGTCGCTGTCCGTCAGCTCCACGCCAATCTTCGTGGAGGGGCCGCCCAGCGGGCCCATGGCGTAGGGCACCACGTACATCGTGCGGCCCTTCATGCAGCCTTCGAACAGCTGGGAGAGCTTCGTGTAGGCGGCCTCCGGCTCCATCCAGTTGTTGGTGGGGCCCGCGTCCGTCTTGTTCGGCGTACAGATGAACGTGAGGTGCTCGACGCGCGCCACGTCGTTGGGGTTGGAGCGGTGCAGGTAGCAGCCCGGGCGCTTCTGGGGGTTGAGCGGGATGAGCGTGCCGTCCTTCACGGCCTGCTCGGTGAGGCGCTGCTTCTCCGCCTCCGAGCCGTCACACCAGACGATGCGGTCCGGCTGGGTCATCGCGGCCATCTTGGCCACCCAGGCCAGCAGCGTGGGGTTCTTCGTGGGCGCCTGCTCGGTGGCGGCTGCCGCTTGCGTCGAAGCCATGGAGGTCTCCTCGGGGTATCTCTCGGAAGAAACACCAAACCTTCTGGACCGGGGCCCCAAAATCAACTGACGTCCGGCAGTCAACCGGACTTTCGACCGCTCTGGTCTAATTCCACTTATCAGCGCCCGGTCGCCCATCAGTAAACGGCGCGGTGCGGCACGCGCTGGCAGCGCGTCATTCCGTGCGCAGGTTGGGGAGCGCACCCACTCCATGTCCATCGCCCTCGTCCTGGCCGTCATCGTCGTCGCGTTGGTCCTCTTTTCCATGGATTCCATCCCCATCGAGTTCACCTCGCTGGTGGTGGTGTGCCTGCTGGCGCTCTCCGGGGTGCTGACGCCGGCGCAGGCGTTCGAGGGTTTCAGCAACGACACCGTCATCTTCATCTTCACTCTGTTGGCGATGACGCAGGGGCTCGCCGCCACGGGCGTGGTGCAGATGGTGGGGCAGCGGATGGCGTTCTTCGCGCGCTTCGGCCACCAGGCGTTCGTGCTGGCGATGATGGGCGTGGTGGCGGTGTTCTCCGCGTTCATCTCCAACACGGTGACGACGGCGGCCTTCCTGCCGGTGGCCATTGGCGCCGCGCAGCGGGCGAAGGTGCCGCGCAGCAAGGTGCTGCTGCCGCTGGCGTACGCGTCCATGCTGGGCGGCACGGTGCTGCTGTTCGGCACGTCCACGAACCTGGTGGTGTCCGCGGCGCTGAAGCGGCAGGGGATGGCGCCCATTGGCGTGACGGAGCTGGCGCCGGTGGGGCTGCCGGTGGTGCTGCTGGGCATCGCGGTGGTGGTGCTGCTGGGGCGGTGGCTCCTGCCCGCGCGCGAGGGCAAGCCGGGCACGGAGGGCTTCACGCTGCGGGACTACCTCACGGAGGCCGTGGTGCCCGGGGACTCGCGCTACGTGGGCAAGCCCCTGTCGGAGATCAGCGAGGGCCTGGGCCTGCGCGTGATTGGCGTGGTGCGCGACGGCGAGACGCTCGACGCGAAGCCGTCCTACGTGCTGACGGGCGAGGAGCGGCTGCTGGTGGAGGGCCGGCGCGAGGATGTCCTCCGGGTGAAGGACCTGCAGGGCATCGAGCTGCGGCCGGACGTGCGGCTGTCGGACGCGGAGCTGGAGGGGCCGGAGTCGATGCTCGCGGAGGTGGGCGTGCCGCCCGGCAGTCCGCTGGTGGGGCGCAGCCTGAAGGAGACGCTGTTCGTGGAGCGCTTCGGGCTGGTGGCGCTGGGGCTGCACCGCCGGCCTGGAATCCAGCGGCTCACGAAGCTCCAGTTGCTGCGGCGCGCCTACCACCGCCACTCGCTGTCCACGCTGCCCCTGGCCGTGGGGGACGTGCTGCTCTTGCGCGGCCCCCGTCAGAAGGTGGCGGAGCTGGCGCCGGGCCATACGCTGATGGTGCTGGAGGGCCACGAGTACGAGCCGCCGCGCTACGCGAAGGCGCTGCTCGCGGTGATCATCTTCCTGGGGTCGCTGGTGGCGGGTTCGCTGGGCTGGGTGCCGCTGTCGCTGGCGGGGCTCACCGGCATGCTGCTGATGATCGCCACCGGGTGCGTGGACGCGCGCACCGCGTTCCGTGTGGACTGGCGGGTGGTGCTGCTCATCGGCGCCATGATGGCGCTGGGGCTGGCCATGGAGGTGAGCGGCGCGGGGAAGTTCATCGGCGACCACGTGGCGCGGCTGGGCCAGTACGGTGGGCCGCGCGCGGTGCTGGCGCTCTTGATGGTGCTGACCATCGTGCTGTCCGCGCCCATGAGCAACCAGGCCGCGGCGCTGGTGGTGCTGCCGGTGGCCCTCAACGCGGCGGCGCAGCTGGGCGTGGACGTGCGCCCCTTCGCCATGGGCGTCACGCTGGCGGCGAGCTGTTCGTTCATCACCCCGCTGGAGCCCAGCTGCGTGCTCGTCTACGGGCCCGGGCACTACCGCTTCACGGACTTCTTCCGGCTGGGCACGCCGCTGACCGCGGTGCTGGTGGTGTTCCTCGTCTTCGCCGTGCCCGTGGTGTGGCCGTTCCACGCGGCCTGAGCCTTCAGTGGATGGCCGCGCGCAGCCCCACGTCCGCGAGCACGCGCGACTCCTGCGCGAGGAGGTATTGCAGGCGCGCGTCCACGGCGGCCTCGTCGCCGTTGGACGCGGTGACGGCCAGGCGGTGGAAGAGGGACTGGTGGCCGTCTTCCGACTGGGCCAGCTCCCCGTAGAAGCGGGCGAGCGCCGGGTCGGTGAGCCCCTCCGCGAGCAGGGAGAGCCGCTCACACGAGCGCGCCTCGATGATGGCGGCGACGAGCAGGCGGTCCACGCGCCGCTCCGGGGCGGGCGTGCGCACGTGCTTCTGGAGCCCCTGCGCGTACGGGTCGCCCGCGTCCTTCGTGAGGGTGAGGCCGCGCGCGGCCATCAGATCCAGCACGCGCGCCAGGTGGGCGCTCTCCTCGCGGGCCAGGCGGGCCATCTGCGAGGGCAGGCCGGGCAGGTCCGGGTAGGCCTGGAGCATGGACAGCGCGTTGGCGGCGGCCTTCTTCTCGCAGTGGGCGTGGTCCACCAGCACCGCGTCGAAGTGGGCGAGCGCCAGCGGCAGCCAGCCGGGGTCGGTGGGCGCGTGGAGGATGACGGGGCCCGCTCCGGAGAGGGGGCGGCGGGAGGGTGTGGGGCGGCTGCTCATCGCGGGCGGACTGTAGGGCATCCGCCGGGCGCCGTGCGCGCTTGAGTCGCACGCCAAGGGGCGGGCCTGCTCCCTCCCGGGACGTGCCGGCGGCGCGCGGTGGGGGGCCGCCCACTCGCGCGCGGTCGGGGACGGGCTAAAGCGGCGGGCGCGTGCCTTCCTTCGCGGCGATGAGGGTGACGACGTAGTCCGTACCCTCCTGCGCCTCGCTGGCGACGAAGATGGAGCCCGGCCACGCGCGCAGGCCGTCCATCATGAAGGGCCCGCTGTCGGCCGCGCTCCGGTGCACCAGCTCCACGCGGCAGAGCGTGGCGCGGCAGTCCAGCGCCTTCACGCGCGAGCCGGAGGGCAGGTGCTGGCGCAGGGTCTCGTTGAGCGTCTGCGTGGCCCGGCCACTCCAGTCGCTGTCCACCGGCTCCTCGGCGAAGGCGGTCATCACGCGCGTGCGCGACTGTTCGAAGGACGGGGGCGGCAGGCGCATGGGCGGCGGCGGTGGCACTTCATCCGGGGCCTGCGCGCCGTCCTCCTCCGTGGCGCCGGGGGACTTCGCCTGGGCCGGGGCCTGCGCGCGTGAAGTGGCGGGCTGCGCGGCCTGCGTCGCCCACAGCCGCATCGCGGTGTCCGCGGCGGCGCGGCGCTCGGCCAGGTTCGCGTCGGTGCTCGCCGCGCTCTTGCGCACCTGGGCCCGCAGCTCCTCCAGCTCCGTTTCGGACGACTGCTGGTGGCTCACGAGCGCGAACAGCACGCCGGCGATGGCGGCCGTGTTGGTGAGGGCGAGGACGGTCTGGAGCCGGGAGGACATGGGGCGCTCGCGGGAGGCGGAAGAGGAAGAGGAACGGGCCGCGCGAAGGGGAGGAAGGTGAAGCCTTCGCGCGACCCCTGCATCGGGACCGCGTCTTGCCGCCGGGCTCGTCACCCGGCGCAAGTCAGGAGCCGTACGTCAGTCGATGGTGAAGCCACCGATGACGCCGCCCGACTGCAGGCCGCAGCGGAAGACGATGGCGAAGTCCTCCCACACGTAGCGGTCGCCCGTGTTGAGGGTCTGCCACGCCATGGGGCCGGCCACCGTGTACGTGGTCGCGCCCAGGTTCGCGCCGTTGCCCACGCCGTTGACCGTGGTCGTCTCGCACCAGCTGTTGTTGCCGTAGATCTGCACCGTCGTCGGGTGGTAGCCGACCGTCCACATGGGCACCGTGGCGATCGCCAGACGCGTCGTCGTACAGTTGTTGACCAGCGCGGAGTAGCTGCTCACGTTGAAGCACGACGCGTCGGACGCATAGGCGGCCTTGAACGCGGCGCCCGGGTAGTACTGCCACGCGGCCGCGGTCCCCGCGCTCAACGCCACCACACCGAACGCGCACACCTTCGCCAACGTCTGGAAACCCTTCATGGACTGCTCCCTGGGGATGCGGCGGTGATTGGGGCCGCCGGGCTCGCGAACACGCGCGCCGCGACGCCTGGGAGCAAGCGCCATGCCCCAATCCGGGATGGCGTGCTTTCGGTCGTTTACATGTCTTTATGACAATGCCTGTTGTTCCGGGAGCAACAGGCAGGTGTTGCCTGTGTTGCCGCCGGGGCTACTCCACCAGCACGAGCCGCTGGGTGCGGCCGGCGTGGTAGCCCACCTTGCGCGCGATGCGGGCGGTGCTCTCGTCGCGCTCGTCGACGCGCAGGGCCAGCCGGGGCAGCGAGGACAGCAGGTGCCGGGAAATCTGTCCCAGGCACAGCGTGGCGTGGCCCTGGCGGCGGCGGGACGGGGGCGTGTACATGCCCTCCAGCTCCGCGCCGAACTGCGAGCGGCAGCCGATGTCCACCTTGAACACGAGCTCGCCGCCCTCTTCCAGCACGTAGGTGCGGCGCTGGCGCACGCGCTGGAGGACGCGGGCCTCGTAGTGGGTGGGGTCCTCCGCCAGCGGGTCCCGCTCCAGGATTTCGCGCACGTAGCCCTGGGCCAGGGGCAGCAGGCGGGGCACGTCCTCCTCGCGGGCCAGGCGCAGGGTGGGGTTGGTGAAGGGGCCCAGGTCGTCCGCGGAGACGCTGAACAGCCGCTGGGTGCGTGACAGGCGCGGCTTGCCTTCGCAGAGGCTTCGCACCAGCGCGTCCACGGCGGCCTTGTCCCCCACGGTGGCGCGCAGCTTGAGGCTGGGGGCGAGCGCGTCCGCGATGACGCCGGTGGCGCTGGCGTCGCTGGCGCTGGGCACCACGAGCCCGCCCTCGCCGCCCACGAAGACGGCCGCGGTGAGGACGCCGCTGTCGAAGCGGCCGTGGAAGGCGAACGCCGCCTGGCGCTCCGGCGCCGCGATGCCGAACTCCTCCAGCAACCCCAGGAGGTAGAGGTTGTGGACGGGATCCTTCGCCAGGAGCGCGCGCAGGGCGTCCGTGTGGGAAGGCGCGAGCTGTTCGACGGTGACGGGCATTCGCGGGGGGACGAAGGGGGGCTGAACCTTACGCGCAACCCGACCTCACGGGCCAGCGTCCCCAGGCACGGTGAACCGGAACGGGTAGAGCACTGTCGCGGACCCGCCAAGATGGGGTGCCGGGAAGCGCGCGTCCAGGAGCGAGTCCAGCACGCACGCCTGCACCATGGGGTCCGGGATGGTGCTGGAGACGAGCACGCCCCGGTTCATCTTCCCCTCGGAGCCCTCGCCCTCCACGGTGAAGCGCAGCTTCACTTCCTGTGCGCCCCGGTTGCGTTGTGCGGCGTCCTGGAAACATTGCTGCACGAGCGGAGTCACCGCCTGAATGGCCAGGCGCAGGTCCTCCGCGTCGATGCGGCCGGAGGAGGCCTCCACCACCGGCTCCACCACCTCCACGCGGCGCGGGTCGGGGGCGTCCCAGGCCTCGCCGGGCGGGGGGGGGCGGGGCGGCTCGCGCACCGGCGCGGCGGGGGGCGGGGCCCGGGGGGCTTCAGGCGCGGGGGCGGTCGCGCGCGGCGGTGGGGCCCGGCGAGGCTCGCGCGCCGGCGCGGTGGGCCCGGGCGGCTCCGGCGCGTCCGTGAAGCGCGTCACCCACGCGGCCCCCAGCGTGAACAGCAGGAACAGCCCCAGGCTCAGGCCGGGGATGAGGAGCCAGCGGAAGAGGGTGCGGTTCGAGGATGCCATGGGCCGGGAGCCCGCGTGTCATACCCGCCTCACGGGTGGGCCGTGAAGCGGGGATGCACGCGAGCGCCCGAGGCTACGGATACACCTCGCGCCGCGACGTGGTGGTCGTCGTGGGCGTCGTCGGAGGCGTCACCACCGCCCCTTCCGCGCGGATGCGCTGCTTGCGGCTGACGCCCAGCGTGGCGCCGAGCACCGCCGCGACGAGCCCCAGCAGCAGCCCCGCGAAGATGCCCCAGAAGGCGCGGCCGGAGCGGTCCGCCACCTTCAGCGCGCCCTGCTCCACCTGCTGGCCCACCTGGCCTGCCTTGGCCTTGACCTGGGTCTTGGCCTGATCCACCTGCTGCTCCACGCGGTTGGCCACGTCCTCCGCGTCCTGGCGCGACAGCTTGGTGTTCTGCGCGATGTTGCTCACCAGCAGCTCGCGGTCCACGTGGCCCTGGCGCACGCCTTCGGTGACGATGTCCTTGGTCGCCGCCTCCAGCTGGTTCGCGGTGACGGCGGGCTTGCCCTGTTCCCGCAGGCGCTTGTTCACCGGCGCGAGCGCGTCGTTGGCGTCCAGACCGAACGCCTTCGCCGCCTCACCGCCGCCCGTCACGGCCCCCACCGCGGCGGTGCCACCCGCGCCCACCGCTGCCTTGCCCACGCTGAACACCGCGCCCAGCAAGTTCGACAGCACCATGCCCAGCACCACGACGCCCGCGATCGTCGTCAGGCCCCAGAGCACCGCGCCGTGCAGCGCGCCTCCCGCCTTGTCCACGATGCCCGCGCTGCGTGCGGCCACCAGGCCGCCCACGAAGAGCGCGACCAGCGGGACGATCACGCTCCAGATGCCGGTGAAGATGCCCGCGGACTTCGCGCTCTCCGCGTGGGCCGGGTTCACCGACGACAGGCCCAGCGCCAGGCCCAGCGTGGAGAGCAGGATCCAGACGCCCAGCGCGACGAAGGTGCCACCAAAGATGGCGCCCCAGCTCAGCTTGTACGCACTTCCCGGCACCGCTGGGATGTTGCCGGCGCGTTCGCTTTCAACAATGGCTGCCATTGGACTCCACCCTCGCTTCCCGTGAGTCGTCCTGGCCGCTCGGACATGGCCAGGACGTACGTGTCTGGGATGAAGGTGTGCACCAGTCAGACCGCTTCATTTCACTGCCTCACGGCCGCTCCGCCCGGAAGGGTGGGACGGACGGCCGGGTGAGCCTCAGCGCAGGCCGAGCGCGTCGAGGAGCAGTGCCTCGCGCGCCACCACCGGCGCGCGCGGGAGCACGTCCGTGCGGTAGCGCGCGACGAGCGCGGGCAGCGTCACCGGGCCGCCGTCGCCCAGGCCGCTCCACGCGGCGAGCAGCCCCAGGACGTGCTCGGGAGGCCGGCCGCGCGCGCGCAGCTCCGCGAGCGCGAACGCCCCGTCGCGCTTCGCCAGCCGCTTGCCGTCCTCGCCCATCACCAGCGGCACGTGGAGGAACGCGGGCGCGCTCAGGCCCAGCGCGGCGTAGAGCTGGAGCTGCCGGGGCGTGGAGGGCAGCAGGTCGTCCCCGCGCAGCACGTGGGTGATGCGGCTGGCCGCGTCGTCCACCACCACCGCGAGCTGGTAGCTGGCCACGCCGTCGTTGCGGCGCACCACGAAGTCTCCCACCAGCGCCTGGACGTCCTGCGCCTGGGGGCCCATCAGCTCGTCCACGAAGCGCACCTCTCCCGCCCGCGCGCGGAAGCGGTACGCGGGGGCGCGCGTGCGGGAGCGCTCGGCAACCTGTGCGGCGGTGAGGTTCGCGCAGGTGCCGGGGTAGCGCGGGCCTTCGTCGGACAGGCCGTGGGGGGCGCTCGCCGCGCGGGCGATCTCCGCGCGCGTGCAGAAGCACGGGTAGATGAGCCCCTCGCGCTCCAGCTTCGCCTGGGCCTCGCGGTAGACGCCGTCGCGCTCGCTCTGCACCAGCGGGGGCTCGTCCCAGTCCAGGCCCAGCCAGCGCAGGTCCTCGTAGAGGTCCTGGAGGAACTGGGGGCGGCAGCGCGCGCGGTCCAGGTCCTCGATGCGCAGGAGGAACGCGCCGCCCGCGGCCCGGGCCTGGAGCCAGCCCAGCAGCGCGCTTCTCACGTTGCCCAGGTGCATGCGGCCGGTGGGGCTGGGGGCGAAGCGTCCTCGCATCGTGGCGGCAACCATAACTTCCCCGCCCGGCGTGCTGGGAGAGAATGCCCCGCTGCTCCCTTCCGTTTCGTGGGATGTGACCGCCTCCATGCGCTTCCTGCACTGCTCCGACGTCCACATCACCGAGGACTACTTCGCCCTGCCGCTGCGCAAGCTGGGCTGGCGCCGCTGGGTGGCGCTCGTGGAGCTGACGGCGGGAGGCCGGGCGAAGGCCTACCGGAACGCGCAGGCCACGCTCTCCGCCATCGCCCGCGACGCAGGCACGCACGGCGTGGACCACTTCATCCTGTCCGGCGACCTCACCGCCTACGCCCTGGAGGGCGAGTTCCGCGCCGCCCGCGCCGCGCTCGGCCCCCTGGCCCCGACGCCCGCGCGCTGCACCGTCATCCCGGGCAACCACGACGTCTTCACCCCCGGCGCCGCGCGCAGTGGCCGCTTCGCCCGGCACTTCGGGGACCTGCTGGAGAGCGACCTGCCCGACTACCGCCGCGAGGGCGCGTTCCCCTTCGTGCGGCTGGTGGGGGAGGGCGCCGCGGTGGTGGGGCTGTGCTCCGCGCGCCCGCTGCCCACGCCGGGCCTGTCCTACGGCAGCGTGGGACAGGCGCAGCTCGAAGGCCTGGCGGCCCTGCTGAAGGACGCCCGGCTGGACGGCCGCGCCATCCTGGTGGTGGTGCACCACGCGCCGAAGAGCCCCGCGAACCACGCGGACGGCTGGCACCACGGGCTGCATGACGCGGACGCGCTCCTGAAGCTCTTGCCGGGGCCGCGCTTCGCGGTGCTCCACGGCCACATCCACCAGCGCTACCACCACCCGGCCACGCAGGACCGGCCGCATCTCTTCGGCGCGGGCTCCTCCACCCAGGCGGGGAAGGAGGGCTACTGGCTCATCGAGGTCCAGGACGGCCTTGTCGTGGGCGGCACGAAGCACATGCCCGCGCTGTGACAGTTCTCCCGGGCGGCGGTACAAGGGGCGCACATGACCCCGGTGCCCCCGTCCCCACCCGCTGAGTTGTCCCTGGAGGAGTACCGGTTCCTGCGCCAGCTGGGGCGTGTCACGGACGACCTCCTGGAGGAGAGCCTCCGGGAGCGCGAGACGCTCACCCAGTGCTTCCGGCGCTGCTTCCCCACGCTGCTTCAGCACCTGGGCGCGCGCGCCATCGCCGTCACCACGCGCGACGAGGAGCTGGTGGAGCAGACGTGGAGCGAGGGCGACTGGGGCGGCGTCTTCCCCGGGGGCCTCCTGGCGGGGCCCATGGGCCTGAGCGTCCACGACACGGGCACGCTCCTCACCCAGACGCTGGACGTGGCGGGCTCACCGGTGGGCACGCTGGGCGTGCTCTACGCGGGGCCGCCGGGCGACGCGGGCGTCACCGCGAAGCGCCTGCGCGCGCTGGACGTGGTGGCGGAGGAGCTGGACACGGTGCTGATGCTGGTCCACACCGCGTCGGAGAAGCACCAGGTCATCCTCCAGTGCAACGAGCACCTGGCCAACCCCGTCTTCGAGGCGGGCATGGACCACGCGGTGCGCACGCTGGCGCAGCGGGTGCGGCTGCCGGGCTTCCTCCTGCTGTACCGCGACGCCGTGCAGCCGCACGTGCTGCACTACCGCACCTACCGGCACGGGCAGCTGGAGTACGAGAGCGGAGAGCAGCCTGGCGCGTCGCTGGAGTCGCTGCTGCACCAGCACGGCACGCGGCTCCTGCACGGGGACGCGGGCGTGCTCAAGCGCCTGTTCGACGGGCGCACCACGGAGGCCGTGCTCATCTCCGCGGCCACGCGCAGCGAGCCGCTGGGGAAGATCGTCGTCTGGAGCAACGAGGGCTTCTCCGCGTACGCCATGGACCTCATCCGCGTGCTGGCGTCCACGCTGAGCCAGCGCCTCCTGGACTACAACCGCGAGCGCATCCACCTGTCGCAGTTCTTCCCCACGGGCGCCATCGACGCGCTCTTGGAGGACCCGGACTACGCGCGGCACCTGCGCGCGCAGGTGCAGGAGGTGGGCATCCTGTTCGCGGACATCAACGGCTTCACCCGCATCTGCGAGCAGGGCTTCGACAGCCCGCGCAGCATCGGCCGCTTCGTGGACGAGTGGAGCGCGCGCGTCGTGGACTGCATCTGGGCGCACGGCGGCGTGTTCGACAAGATGGTGGGTGACTGCGTCATCGGCCTCTTCGGGCCGCCCTTCTTCCAGACGGACCGCGTGCGCCGCGCGGAGGCGGCCGTGCGCGCCGCGCAGGACATCCAGGCCTTCACCGCGGAGTTGAGCGAACGGGAGGAGGTGGCCGCGCTGTGCCGCCGGGTGAAGCTGCCGGGGCTGGGCGTGGCGGTGGGCGTGAACCTGGCCCCCGCGAACTGCGGCCTCTTCGGGCCCAACCGCAACTACACCGCGTTCTCCAGTGGCATGAACCAGGCCGCGCGCCTCCAGTCCCTGGCGGGCTTCCGGGAGACGCTGGTGATGGAGAGCGTGCACGAAGCGCTGAGGCAGTCGCGGGAGCCCTTCGTGCGCAAGCTCCAGTTCGGCCCCCTCACGGAGACGCCGGTGAAGAACGTGGCCCAGCCGCTGCGGCACTATCAGCTCAAGCCGTAGCGGCCGGGCGAAGGCCGCGTCAGGCCAGGAGGTGCGTGCCCGCGTAACGGCGCGAGAAGTGGATCCACCGGCGCTCGTCCACCTCCACCTGCCACTCGCTGTTGGGCGTCAGCGGCAGGCGCTGCTTGAGGAAGCTCTCCAGGTGGTCCGCCGCCTTGAGGGGCGTGAGGCCCGGAGCGCGGAACGCGATGTGGAGCGTCACGTCCAGCGACGGCGCGACGTCCACCGACGCACAGATGCGCAGCGTGCCCACGCGCCGCTGGTACTGGGTGTCCGATGCCGGCCATGTGGAGGAGCCCTCGGGCTGCGGAGGCGCCTGCTCGAGCCAGTTGTCGGGGATCAGGATGAAGTCGAGCAGGTTGCTGCTCGCCTCTTCCACCGTGCCGTGCTCCTGGATGGAAAGCATTGCCCACCTCCGCCAGAGAAGCCGTTGGGGTTGCGTGGAAGCCGTCTTGAAGAATGTGCCCACGAGCCCATGCCACGCAAGGGCCCATGAACATCCGCTTCCCGCCCACACCTCGTTACGCGCGTGCGGGCGGAATGGACGCTAGCGCTTTGGGGTGACACGGCAGGTCGGGTGGTGTGCCGCGCGACCCCGCACGTTGCTCAGGACGCGACGGGGAGGGAGCGGCGGGGCTTGCGCTCCACGGCGGCCTTGAGCTGGCCGCAGCCCGCGTCGATGTCGATGCCACGACGCTGGCGCACCGTGCTGGGCACGCCGTGCGACGTGAGCACGTCCTGGAACGCGCGCACCGCGTCGGGGACGCTGGGCCCGCCGTCATAGCCCACGGTGGGGTTGAGCGGGATGACGTTCACGTGCGCGTCCATCCCGTGCAGCAGCTGGCCCAGCGTGTGCGCGTGCTCCGCGGTGTCGTTGCGGCCGGAGATGAGCGTCCACTCGAAGAAGATGCGGCGCTTGCGCTTCGCCACGTAGTAGCGGCACGCGTCCATCAGCTCGTTGAGCGGCCAGCGGCGGCCCGCGGGCACCAGCGCGGCGCGCTCCGCGTCCGTCGCGCCGTGGAGGCTCACCGCCAACTGCACCGGGCGGGCCTCGTCCGCGAGTCGGACGATGCCGGGCACCACGCCCACGGTGGACAGGGTGATGAAGCGCGGCGCCAGCGCCAGGCCCTTGGGGTCCACGAGGATGTCCACCGCGGCCATCGTGTGCTCGTAGTTGTGCAGGGGCTCGCCCATGCCCATGAGCACGATGTTGCGCAGGCTCTCCCCCTGCGCGCGCAGGACGCGGGTGACGTGGAGCACCTGGCCCACGATCTCGCCCGGCGTCAGGTGGCGCGACAGCCCCATCTGCCCGGTGGCGCAGAACACGCAGCCCATGGCGCACCCGGCCTGCGTGCTCACGCACACGGTGGCGCGGCCCTTGAAGCGCATCAGCACCGTTTCAATGGTCTGCGCGTCGTGCAGGCGCAGCAGCAGCTTGTGGGTGAGCCCGTCGCTGCTGAAGCTCTCGTGGTGCGTGGCCAGCACGCCCAGGTGCGCGCGCTCCTGGAGCACGGCCTGGAGGTCCGGCCGCAGCCCGCTCACGTCGCCTGACGCCGTCACGCCGTCGCGGTACAGGCCCGTCCACACGCGCTCGCGGTATTGGGGGCTGAAGCCCCACTCGGCGAGCCGCGCATCCAGCGCGGAGCGGGGCAGGTCGTAGAGGTTGACGGTGGCGTCCGGCATGACGGGGCCTGGGATAACACACCCGGCGCTGTCGCACCCGGGCCCGCCGGCCTGAAGGGCGGCCAGGAGAGCGCGCGCACGCGGTGGCGGGCCGGGGTTGGGGTGCCCGGGGGCATGGCGGCGTCCAGCGGGTGACACCTCGCGTGCGAGCGTGCCGCGTCGTGCCAATCGTGCAGGGCCTATGGGTCTGGCCATCCAGCAGGAGGAGTTCACGCCGCAGGAGCATGAGCGGTTCGTGGCGCGGCTCGCGGAGAGCCTGGAGGCGCTGCGGCAGGTGCTCCGGCGTCCCGGCTTCGGCGTGGGGCCCGTGACGATGGGCGCGGAGCTGGAGGTGGCGCTGGTGGACGGCGCGGGTTCGCCGCTGCCGGTGAACCAGCAGGTGCTGGCGAAGTCGAAGGACGACCGGCTCACGCTGGAGCTCAACCGCTTCAACATGGAGATGAACCTGCGTCCCTCGCCGCTGGCGGGACGGCCGTTCACGGGGCTCCAGGCCCAGCTGGACGACGTGCTGACGGAGCTCAAGCGCGCGGCGGCGACGGAGGGCGCGCGCGTGGCGGCGGTGGGCATCCTCCCCACGCTGCGGCAGGTGGACCTGGGGAAGAACGCGCTCACGCCGCAGCCGCGCTACCGGGCGCTGGCCACCGCCATCCGCAGGCGGCGCGACGGGCCCTTCCAGGTGGCCATCGCGGGCGACGACACGCTCAACCTCACCTGGGAGGACGTGACGCTGGAGGGGGCGAACACGTCGCTCCAGTTCCACCTGCGCGTGGCTCCGGAGGACTTCGCGCGCGTGTACAACGCCGCGCAGCTGGCCACCGGGCCGGTGCTGGCCGCGTGCGGCAACTCGCCGGTGTTCCTGGGCAAGCGGCTGTGGGAGGAGACGCGCGTGGCCCTCTTCCAGCAGGCCACCGACGACCGCAGCGACAGCGACGAGGCCGCGCACCTGCACCCGCGCGTGACGTTCGGCCACGGCTGGGTGCGCGAGGGCGCGCACGAGCTGTTCGCGGAGGCCGTGGCGCTCTACCCGGCGCTGTTGCCGGTGCTGGGGCAGGAGTCCCCGCTGGAGGTGGTGGCCGCCGGGGGCCTGCCGAAGCTGGAGGAGCTGCGGCTGCACCATGGGACGGTCTGGTCGTGGAACCGGGCCGTCTATGATCCGCACGGAGAAGGCCACCTGCGCATCGAGTTCCGCGCGCTGCCGTCGGGCCCCACCGTGGTGGACATGGTGGCCAACGGCGCGTTCCTGCTGGGGCTGACGCTGGGGCTGGCGGAGCGGGTGGACGCGCTGCTGCCGGCGCTGCCCTTCTGGCAGGCGCGGCGCAACTTCAAGCAGGCGGCGCATCACGGCCTGGGCGCGACGCTGCTGTGGCCGGCGGAGGCCGCGCCCAGCCCCCGGGTGATGCCGGCGGTGGAGCTGGTGAAGCAGCTCTTGCCGGTGGCGCGGCGCGGGCTGGTGGAGGCCGGCGTGGAAGCGGCGGAGGCGGACGGGCTCCTGGACATCATCTCCCGGCGGGTGGCGCTCCAGCGGACCGGGGCGCGCTGGCAGCGGGCCGTGCTGGAGCGGCTGGAGGCGCACATGCCCCGCCAGGACGCGCTGGCGGCCATGCTGGAGCGCTACCTGGAGCTGTCCGAGGAGGGGCTGCCGGTGCACACCTGGCCGGTGGAGCGCTGAGGTTTCCCCAAGCCTGGGGGCCCTTGTCGGGACGGGGCCGTCGCGGTGAATAATCCCGGCATCCTGTCGGTCAGCCTGCGGGGCCATGCGCCTCGCGCTGAAGGGTGCCGTTTCCGTGATTGCCTCCTTGTTCGCTTCGTTCCGCTCCGGCGCTCGCCGGAAGTCCTTCCTCGTGCCTGTGCTGTTGTGCGCGGGCGCGCTCACCGCGTGCTCGACCACCCGGAGCCACGCCAACGACCTGGCGGAGAAGGGCCGCTTCGTCGAGGCGGCCGAGGTCTACGTGAAGCTCGTCAACGACGAGCCCAACAACCCGGAGTATCGCGCGTCGCTGGAGGACCTGCGCTGGCGCGGCCTGTCGCAGCTGCTCACCCAGGCGCGGCAGGCGCGCGTGGAGGGGCGGGACGAGGACGCGGAGGCGAACCTGGAGCAGTTCTTCGCCTACAAGGTGAAGTGGAACTCCAAGCTGGATGGCGGCATGGAGAGCTCGCTGCTGGAGGAGATGGCCGGCACGCACCAGCACCTGCGCCAGCTCATCATCGAACCGGCGAAGCAGGGCCACGCGCTGACGGCGGAGGCGCGCCTGGAGCGCAAGCGCGCGCTGCTGGGCAACCCGGAGATGGCGCCCATCCGCCGCGACATGGAGGAGGCGGTGGCGCAGGGCGGCGCGGCGACGTGCGCGAAGCTGAAGCAGTCGCTGTCCGGCGGCGCGCAGCACTGGACGGAGCTGGTGTCGCGCTACTGCGGCCACTACCAGCAGCCCGCGCCCCGCGCGGGGATGTTCCCGGAGGCGCTGGGGGGGCCCACGTGGCAGGTGTCCGTGGATGGCATCAGCAACGACGTGGTGCAGTACCTGATGTCGCGGCTGTCGGGCGCGTTCGAGGCCTCGCCCTGGTACTCGGAGGCGTCCCAGCGCTCCGTGCCCCTCACCATCGCCGGGAGCCTGAGCGAGCGGCGCATCAGCGAGCCGGTGACGCTGACGGCGCCGTGGACGGAGCGCGTGCCGTACACGGACCACGAGGACCGCACCGCGACGGCGGAGGTGCCGTACTCGGTGGAGGAGTCCTACGAGGAGAAGGGCGTGATGAAGAAGCGCCTGGTCCAGCAGAAGAAGACGGTCGAGTACAAGACGACGGTGGAGGTGACGAAGTACCGCGACGTCTCCCGCTCCTTCGACTACCACGCGCAGCGCCGGGGCGTGGAGTACCACTTCGCGGTGGTGGCCCAGGGCTTCCTCCAGGAGCGCCACGCGCCGCTGGCGGTGAAGGCGGAGCAGTCCCTGGAGGCCTCCGGCTACGAGCACAACATCACCTTCGAGCCCGGCGGCGTGCGCCCGCAGAAGTTCGAGCGCCCCAACAAGGAGGGCTGGCTGGACGGCCAGTTGCGCGGCTACGAGCAGACCTTCTTCGCGTCGCTCCTGTCGCGCTGGCAGGAGTCGTTCTGCAACGCGCCTTCCTTCGCCATCGAGGACGCGGCCCGCTGCGCGCGCGGCGGCGCGGAGCTGCCCGCGCCCGCGAAGCAGGCCCTGCTGGACACGCTGGGCGACGACGCGGCGCAGGTGCACCGGCTGTTCGTCTGGAACTGAAGGCCCGCGGTTCGCGCAGGGCGTGGCCTCAGCCCTCGTCCTCCGCGCCCTTGCGCAGGCCCAGCATGCGGCGCAGCTCGCGCGCGGACTGGCGGCTCACCTCCACCGCGTGGCCCCGCGCCGTGCGCGCCAGGTAGCCGCCCGTCTCCAGCGGCTCCAGCCGCGTCACGTGCGACAGGTTGAGCAGCGCGCGGCGGTGCACCCGGTGGAAGTGCTCCGGGGGCAGCTTGTCCGCCAGTTCGTTCAGCGTGAAGTCGGTGAGGAAGTCGCCCTGCGCGGTGAACACCGTCACCAACTCGTCCTCCAGCGACGCGTGGGAGATGGCGTCCGGCGACACCAGCACCAGGCCCTGCCGCGTCGGGATGGGCAGCCGCGTCAGCGCCGGCTTGTCGGCCACTGGCGCCGCCGGCTGCGCCACGGCCACGGGCTTCACCCGCGCCGGCAGCCGCGCCCGCGCGCGCTCCAGCGCCTTCTGCAACCGCGCCGCCTCCACGGGCTTGAGCACGTAGTCCACCGCGCCGTGCTCGAAGGCGTTCACCGCGTGCTCCGCGTGGGCGGTGCAGAAGATGACATGGGGGCCGCCCTCGGGCAGCAGCGCCATCGCGTCCAGCCCGCTCAGCCCCGGCATGTGGATGTCCAGCAGCACCACGTCCACGCCGCCCGCGCGCACCGCCGCGAGCACCGAGTCCCCATCCACCGCCTCGCCGCAGACGCTCACGTCCGGCAGCGCGGCCAGCAGGCGGGACAGGCGCTTCCGGGCCAGCAGTTCATCGTCGGCGATGAGGACGCGCAGGGGCTCTCTCACGTGAGGACTCCGGGTTGGGGGCCCTGGCGGGGCAGGGTGACGGTGACACGGGTGCGCCCGTCGGCGCTCTCCAGCGACAAGAGGGCGTGGCCGCCGTAGGCCAGCGCCAACCTGCGCTCCACGGTGGGCAGGCCCACGCTGCCCTCGCGCGGACCCCTGGACGCGCCGGGGTTGTCGATGGACACCACCACCGCTCCCTCACGCGCCACCACCTCCACGGTGAGCGGACCCCGGTGGCCGGCCGCCGGGCCGTGCTTCACCGCGTTCTCCGCCAGCGGCAGCAGCAGCAGCGGCGGCACGGGCACGTCCGCGAGCCCGTCCGCCACGTCCATGCGCAGCTGGAACAGGTCCGGGTCGCGCAAGAGGTGCAGGTCGAAGAGCGTGCGCATCAGCTCCAGCTCCTGCGACAGCGGCCAGGTGACGCTGCGCACGCCCGCGAGCACCGAGCGGAGCATCGTGGACAGCCGCAGCACGGCGGCCTCGGCGACGGCGCCGTCCTCGCGGCACCACTCCGCGATGGCGTTCAGCGTGTTGAAGAGGAAGTGCGGATCCAGGTGGCTGCGCAGGGCCAGCAGCTGCGCCTGCTCGGCCTCCCAGGCGAAGCGGGCGGCGCGGGCCCGCTCGTGGGCCAGCGTCTCTTCAAAACCGATGTCTCGCCCCAGCCCCCAGCCCGCGACGAGGAACAAGCCGCCGCAGATGGCCAGGTTGTACGGCTCCGACAGGAAGGTGTCCTGCATGTGCGTGACGCGCGGCAGGGCATAGCCCACCGACAGCACCACGCCGCTGCCCACCGCCGCGTAGAGCAGCAGGCGGATGCCGCCGTGGCTCAGGTCCAGCCCCTCCGGGAACAGCACCCGGTACGACACGGGCGCCACCGCGACGCACAGCAGGCACAGCAAGAGGCCAATCCAGAACGCGCGCGGATCCACGCTCCAGCGCACCTGGGCCGCGAGCAGCGGAAGCGATACCAGGACGATGGGCGCCAGCCGCCACGGCGCGACGAGCGCGCGCAGCGTGGCGCGAACGATGGAGCCTTCCGACGACGTCTCCTGCATGCGGAGGCGGAAGGCTACACCGTCCCGCGTCCTAGCGCTGGGGGACGGGCGCGGGGACCAGGTCCAGGACGAGCGTCCCGGCGAGGACCGCGGGGAAGAAGAGGACGGCGAGCACGAACAGGAGCGGCGAGCGCAGTGAGAACATGGGGGGTTTCTCCAGTGTCCGTGAAACATGCCCACGAACTCTGGCACCGACCCAGGGACCCGCCGGGGAGGGTTGCCCCCGGCCGTCGCGAGTCCGGGGTGAGCGGTCGCTCAGGCGCTCCGGACCGCTCCCGCCGCCTCCCCGCCCAGCGCGTCCGCCAGCCGCGTCGCCTCGCGGATGCAGTCGTTGACGCCCACGCCCCGGTACGCGTTGCCGGTGAGGTGCAGGCCGGGCCAGCGCTTCACCCGCTCGTCCATCGCCGCCAGCCGCTCCAGGTGGCCCACCGTGTACTGCGGAATGCCGCGCGGCCAGCGGATGACCTCCGTCAACTCCGGCGTCGCGGTGAGCCCCGCCATCGCCTTCAGCTCCTCGCGCGCAAGCGCCGCCAGCGCGTCTTCATCCCGGGCCACCACCTCCGGCCGGCGCGCGCCGCCCATCAGACACGTCAAGAGCACCCGCCCGCCCTCCACGCGGAAGGGGAACGTGGTGGAGACGTGGATGGTGCCCAGCATCGCCGTGCCCTCCACCGCCGGCACCAGGAACCCGAACCCGTCCGGCTTCGGAATCGTCCCCGGCGCGAAGCCCAGGTGCACCACGGCGATGGGCGCGTACGGGATGCTGTCCGCCTGCCGCGCCAGCTCCGCGTCCAGCGGACGCAAGAGCGCCGCCGCCACGTGCGCGGGCACCGCCAGCACCACGTGCGACGCGGTCAGCTCCGCGGGCTGGCCGCGCTCCTGGTACCGCACCTTCCAGCCGTCCGCCGTGCGCTCCAGCCCGTCCACCTTCGCGTCCGTGCGCACCGCGCCGCCCAGCGCCTTCGCCAGCGCGTCCACCAGCACGCCCAGGCCGCCGTCGAACGTGCTCATCTGCCCGGTGAGCCCGGGGCCCGCGCCCGCGGCCTTCGCCTGTCGCGCCGCGCGCTGCGCCCGGATGGCGCCCAGGATGAGGCTGCGGTGCTCCCGCTCGAACTTCACGAGCTGCGGGAAGGTGGCCTCCGCGCTCAGCTGCTCCGGGTCCCCCGCGTAGGTGCCCGTCTGCATCGCGTCCAGCAGGACCGAGGTTGCCTCGCGTCCCAGGTGGCGCCGACCCAGCTGGGCCAGGGATTCATCCGAACCCGTAGGGTTGCGCCGGCTGAACAGCTCCCCCACCACCCGCAGGCGGGACGCGAGGGGGAGGATGTCGGATTTCAGGAAGGCCGGCGGCGACGCGGGGAGGGCCCTCAACGCGCCGCGGGTGTATACATAACGGTTTTTTGCCGCCGCATCCGCCGGACGTATGCGTGAAGACACACCGAGCGTCTCCGCCAGTTCACGCGTCGTCGGCTCCCGGTCCAGGAAACTGTTGGGCCCGGCCTCCAGCAAGTAGCCCGAGCGTGCGTGGGTCTGCACGTTTCCGCCCACGCGCGAAGTCGACTCCAGCACCACGGCAGCCGTGCCGCGAGCCCGCAATCGATGGGCCAGGGCCAGGCCGGTGATTCCTCCCCCAATGACCGCGACCGTCATGACGTCTGAACTCCTACCCTTGTCCTGAGGTGAGCAACCCCGGGCGCCTTAGTGCGAAGGCAAGAGCTTTGCCAAGGAGAGCCACCCGGCGCGTTAATAAAGGCATGCGCTATGTCATCACGGGAGCAAGCCGTGGCATCGGTTTCGAATTCGTGCAGCAACTGCTGCGACGGGGGGAAACCGTGGACGCCGGCGTGCGGGCCCCGGAGCTTGCGCGTCGGCTGGAGCCGCTGCTGCTGGAGGCGGGCAACCGCCTGAGGATCCACCCGCTGGACGTCACCCGCGCGGAGAGCGTCCAGGCGTTCGCGGAGCGCGTCTCCCGCGAGCCGGTGGACGTGCTCATCAACAACGCGGGCGTGTCCGGCCTGTGGGTGGGGCTGCACGAGCTGGACTTCGAGGACCTGGCCCGCACCTTCGAGGTGAACGCGCTCGGGCCGCTGCGCATCACCTCCGCGTTGCTGCCCGCGCTGCGGACCGGGGCGGGGCGCAAGGTGGCGCACGTCACGTCGCGCATGGGGTCGCTCTCCAGCAACACGGAGGGCGGCGCGTACGCCTACCGCATGTCCAAGGCCGCGCTGAACATGGGCGTGCGCTCCATGTCCAACGACCTGCGCCGCGAGGGGCTGGCGTGCGTGCTGCTGCATCCGGGTTGGGTGCAGACGGACATGGGCGGGCAGGACGCGCCGCTTCCGCCGGAGGAGTCCGTGCGCGGGATGCTGAGGGTCATCGACAGCATCTCGCTGGAGCACTCCGGCCGGTTCTTCGACTACGAGGGCGCCGAAGTACCCTGGTAGTGGCCTGAGGGATGAGGGCAGTGTTCCCGGGTGAACACCGCCCGGCCCCACGGGGCAGGCAAGCGGCCCTGGGGTGCGAGGCCTTCCCTGGCGCCTGTCTGCCCTCGTCCCCATCTCGTCGCGAGGATGTCTGCGGCGGAGGGGTGGGATGGCGTGGCGGCGGTGGTGGCCCGTGGGGTGGGTGGCGGCGTGTCTCGTGGCGTGCGGTCCGGGCGCCTCCACGCCCAAGCAGGGGCAGGACGCCGTGACGCCGGGTGATGGGCCCTCGACGCCGGTGACGCCTCCGGACGACCCGCCCTCCGAGGAGACGCCCCCGCCCGACGCACCTCCTCCCGACGAGGAGCCCCCTCCCGACGAGACGGCGGAGGAGCCGCCACCGGAGGAGGAGGAGTCCCCGGTGCTGACGGCCTGCGCGCCGGAGCCCGCGGCGGACGCCTCCCTCCCCGAAGCCGAGCGCACCGCCCGGCATGACTACGCCTGCACCGGCATCGCGCTGGAGGGCTCGCTGGTCTCCACGGCGGGCACGCCGGTCGCGGACGCCGTGGTGAAGGTGGGGGACGCGCAGGCGCGCACGGACAAGGCCGGCCACTTCCGCTTCCCCGTGCTGCCCCGTCACAACCGGCTGCTCACGGTGGACGCGGAGGGCTTCCGCCCGGCGGTGGTCGCGGTGGAGCTGCGGCGGAGCCTGACGGAGAAGCGCGTGACGCTGCCGCCGGTGCGCCTGTCTCCGAGGGACGGCGTGCGGATGCTCTTCGCGGGCGACGTGTCGCTGGGCCGGCGCTTCCTGGATCCGGACGACACCACGCCGCGCAACCAGATGCCCCAGGACGACCCGGCGGCGCTCATCCGCGTGTCGGATCCGCTGCCGGGCACGAAGGCCGTCTTCACGCACGTGCGGCCCTACTTCCAGGCGGCGGACTTCCGCGCCGTGAACCTGGAGACGCCGGTGACGGACCACCCGTCCACGCCCCACGACGAGAAGGCCTATGCCTTCTTCACGCTGCCCGGCTCCATGCCCGCGCTGCCGTGGCTGGGCGTGGACTACGTGAGCCTGGGCAACAACCACGTCTACGACTACCTGGCGCCGGGGCTGAGCGACACGCTCTCGCACGTGGCCGCGACGGGCATGGCCTTCAGCGGCGCGGGCCAGAACGAGGATGCGGCCTTCGTGCCGGCGCGCGTGCCGCTCGCGGGCGCGAACTACAGCCTCGTGTCCATGTGCTCCATCACCGGCAGCGCGCACGAACAGCAGTACGTCGCGGGCCCCAACCAGGGCGGCGCGGCGGACGCGCGGAACATGACGCGGGTGTCCGCGCTGCTGGGCGCGGAGCGGGCGCAGGGGCGCGTGCCGGTGGCGCTGCTGCACACCGGCGTCGAGTACAGCGTCCGGCCCTCCACCCCGACGGCGCAGCGGATGCGCGACCTGGTGGACGCGGGCGCGGGGCTGGTCATCGCGCACCACCCGCACATCCCGCAGGGCTTCGCGCGCCACGAGGGCGTGCTGATGGCGCAGTCGCTGGGCAACTTCGCCTTCGACCAGGACCGCCTGGAGACGATGGTGGGCCTGATGGCGGAGGTGGAGGCCACGGGCGCGCGCGTGGACCGCGCCCGCGCGGTGCCCGTCTACATCGAGGACTACCGCCCCCGGCCCGTCGCGGGCGACCTGGCGGAGAGCTTCCTGCGCAACCTGGCGGAGTTGTCCCGCGAGGGTGGCGTGGAGCTGGTGCCCCAGCCCTCATGGGGCGAGCTGCTCCCGGAAGACCGGCACGCGGCGGTGAGCGAGCGCACCGTGGACGTGCCCGTGACGGTGGACGTGAGCGGCCGCGCCACGGTGGACCTGCGGCCCCTGCGCCATCAGGGGGAGTCCGTCGCGGTGGCCTCGCTCACGGGCGCGGCGGAGGGCACGGCCGTGAAGCTCAAGGCCGGGCGCGACGTGCTGCTGCACGGCGACTTCGAGGACCACGACGTGGACGACGACGCCAACGAGGCGCCGCGCTGGAGCGTGGGCCCGAATGCCGGCTACGTCTGCCAGGACGGTCCGCACCGGGGCGCCGCGGCCCTCTGTCAGCGCCGGGCGTCGGGCGAGCGGAGCGCGGCGGTGAAGCTGGTCAACCGCTTCCGTCCGCCGGGCTTCGCGGAAGGCCCGCCCAACCGCGACCTCACGGCGGTGGCGTGGCTGAAGGGGCAGGGCGGCGGCGCCTTCTCCGCGAAGGTGCAGTACCTGCCCGTGGAGTCCTACACCCTCTTCGGCGAGCAGACGGTGCTGCGCCACGACGGCGGCACCTACGACTGGACGCTGGTGGCGGAGGACCTGCACTTCCCCGCCGACCCGCCGAGGCCGGACCTGTGGAACGCGCCGTGGGCGCTGGACCTGACGCTCACCACCGCGCCCCCGAAGTCCGGGCAGGGCGTGACGGCGGTGGACGACCTGGCGCTGGTGGCCTGGGAGAAGCAGGCCACGGGCGGAACGCTCACGCAGCAGACGCCGCACGCGAGGGACTTCGTGCGGGTGGAGGCCCCGGCGGGCACGTACACGCTGCGAGTCACCTTCCGCGAGCACCGCGTGCCCTGATCATCCCCCGAGCGTCCCCAGAGCTTCAGGGGAAGAGCAGCTGCGTCTTCCAGCCCGCGCCGTCGCGCAGGTACAGGTTGCGCTCGTGCAGCCGGCTGGGGCGGCTGTGCCAGAACTCGATGCGGTCCGGCACCACGCGGAAGCCGCTCCAGTGCGGCGGCCGCTCCACGGGGCGGCCCTGGAAGCGCGCCTCCACCTCCGCCACGCGCTGATCCAACAGCTCGCGCGAGGGCAGTTCCTCGCTCTGGAGGCTGGCCCACGCGCCAATCTGGCTGCCGCGCGCGCGGCTCTGGAAGTACGCGTCGGCTTCCGCGTCCGTCACCTGCTCCACGCGGCCCTCGATGCGCACCTGCTGCTCCAGGGGCTGCCAGTGGAAGCACAGCGCCGCGAACGGGTGCGCGCGGAGCTGACGCCCCTTGCGGCTGTGGAAGTTGGTGAAGAAGACGAAGCCCCGCGCATCGAAGTCCTTGAGCAGCACCACGCGTGAGCTGGGGCGGCCCTGGTCGTCCACGGTCGCCACGACCATGGCGTTGGGGTCCACGGGAATTGCGGCCTTCGCCTGGGCGAAGAGGTCCGCGAAGCGCTGGATGGGGTCGGCAGGGATATTCGTCACGCGGCGCACCATAGGAAACACGGCCCCGGCGCGCACGTTCGCGGTTGACTCCCTGTCGGGACTCGCACGCAATGGCGGGCCTCATGAAGATCCTCTTCATCGCCTCGGAGGTCACCCCCTTCTCGAAGACGGGGGGACTGGGCGACGTGGCCGGGGCCCTGCCCACGGCGCTCGCCAGCCTGGGGCACGACGTGAAGATCGTCACGCCCCGCTACCAGGACGTGCGCAACGCCGGACAGCTGTTGCCCACCGGGCAGTCCCTGGTGCTGCGCTTCCCCTTCGGTGAGACGGGCGGCCCCATCCTGTCCGCGCGCCTCACCGAACGCCTGGAGGTCCTCTTCCTGGAGAACGAGGCCTTCTACGGCGGCCGCAAGGGCTTCTACGGCGACGCGGCCGGCGAGTTCCAGGACAACCCCCGCCGCTTCGCCTACCTGTGCGTGGGCGCGCTCCAGGCCGCGCAGCGGCTGCGCTTCTTCCCGGACATCATCCACCTGCACGACTGGCAGACGGGGCTCGTCCCGGTGGCGCTGCGCCGCGGCTTCGGGGGCACGCCGCTCGCGAAGGCGAAGTGCGTCTTCACCATCCACAACCTGGCCTACCAGGGGCACTTCCCCAAGCGGACCATGGACGACCTGGGGCTGCCCTGGGACCTGTTCACCCCGGAGGGCGTGGAGTTCTACGACCAGGTCAACTTCCTCAAGGCGGGGCTCGTCTACTCCGAGGCGCTCACCACCGTGTCGCCCACCTACGCGCGGGAGATTCAAACGGCGGAGCAGGGCTACGGGCTGGATGGCCTCCTACGCCGCCGCTCGCACGCGCTCACCGGCATCATCAACGGCATCGACGCGCACGAGTGGAACCCCCGGACGGACGCCTTCCTGCCGGCGCGCTACGGCCCGGACGACATGACGGGCAAGGCCGTGTGCAAGCGCGCCCTCCTGGAGCGCTTCGGCCTGCCCACGGAAGGCAACGCGCCGGTGTTCGGCATCGTCAGCCGGCTGGCGTGGCAGAAGGGCGTGGACCTGCTGCTGGAGACGCTGCCCGCGGCGCTCCAGGCGGACCTGAAGTTCGTGGCGGTGGGCAACGGCGAGCCCGGCCTGGAGGACGGCCTGCGCGCGCTGCGGGCCCGCTACCCGAAGCAGGTGGGCGTGCACATCGGGTTCGACCCGGAATTGTCACACCTGGTGGAGGCGGGGGCGGACTTCTTCCTCATGCCCAGCCGCTATGAGCCGTGCGGCCTGAACCAGATGTATTCCCTGCGCTACGGCACGGTGCCCATCGTCCGGGCCACGGGCGGGCTGGTGGACACGGTGGAGGGGGGGCTGGACGGCAACGGCGTCCTCTTCGAGTCCTTCCACCGCTCGGCGCTCCTGGCCGCCATCCGCCGGGCGCTCTCCCTGTACGCGGACCCCGCACGGCTGGGGGACTTCCAGGTGCGGGGGATGGGGAAGGACTTCTCCTGGGCCGCGTCCGCCCGGAAGTACGAGGCCCTCTTCTCCTCCCTGGTGGAGGAATAGTGGGGCCCCTTCCGGATCCGCGCTAAACTTGCCGCGTGGCGGAAGCTCCGGACCTGGGTGGCTATGAAGTGGTCGGCCGGCTGGCGGTCGGCGGCATGGCGGAGGTGTATCAGGCGCGTGCCCGTGAGACGACCCAGCGCTCCCCCGGGGAGCCCGAGGAAGTCGTCATCAAGCGGCTGCACCCGTCCTTCCGCAACGACCCCGCGTATGTGAAGGCCTTCGTCGACGAGGCGAAGCTGACGGTGCGCCTGCGCAACGCGCACATCGTGAGGACGTTCCGGCTGTTCCGCGCCGGGCCGGACTACCTCATGGTGCAGGAGCTCGTGAGCGGCCGGACGCTGGGCTACATGCAGGAGCTGCTCATCAAGGCGGGCGCCGCGATGCCGCCGGAGTCCGCCTGCTACATCGCGTGGTGCATCCTCAAGGCGCTGGACTACATCCACCGCGCCAAGGTGGGGGAGAACGGCGCCACCATCGTCCACCGCGACGTGAACCCCGCCAACGTGCTGCTGGGCATCCAGGGCGACGTGAAGCTCACCGACTTCGGCGTGGCGGAGGTGGAGGGGATGATGCGCGGCGACTCCGGCGCGCTGCGCGGCACGCTGCCGTACATGAGCCCGGAGCAGGTGCTGGGGCAGGCGGTGGACGCCCGCACGGACCTGTACGCGGTGGGCGTCATCCTCTGGGAGCTGTGGGGCGGCCGCCGCCTCTTCACCGGGGACAACGAAGCGCAGCTCATGCACCAGGTGCGTGACGCGCGCGTGCCGCTCTTGTCCTCGCTGGCGCCGGACCTGCCGGACTACGCGGCGCGGGTGGCGCGCAAGGCGCTGTTCGCGGACCGGGCCCGCCGCTTCCAGTCCGCGGCGGAGTTCATCAAGGCGCTGGAGGTGCTGGCGCGCCGCGCGGGCTGGCCCCTGACGGTGGAGGCGCTGCAGCCTCTGTTGGGCGGCTGATGCGCTCGCGCCGGGCGGTGCTCGGGGCAGGGCTGGCCGGCCTCTTCCTCCTGTCCGGCTGCCTGGGCGTGGTGCCCTTCCGCCCGCGCGCCTACGACGAGGCGGTGCGCGTGGAGGCGGTGGACCTGGCCTTCACGCGGGACGGCTCCGGCGCGCTCACGCTGAAGCTCCAGGTGCGCAACCCGTCCTCCGACGCGGCCACGCTCACCCGCGTGGACTTCGACCTGCGCGTGGACGGACGGCGCGTGGCCACCGGCGAGCAGGTGCTGGGCGTGCCCCTGGATGGCGAGGGCGAGGTCCCCCTGGAGGTCTACTTCCCGCTGGCCGTGGCGCGCGGTGGCGGCCGGCCGGAAGTCGGCTCGCACGTGGTGCGGCTGGAGGGGGGCGTGGTGCTGCGCTTCGGAGGCTCCGAGCGGCGTGCGCCCTTCCGGGACGCGCGCTCGCTGGACCTCGCGTGGGTGCCGGGCGGGGAGTCCAGCCCGGCGCAGTGAGAGGCCTTGGGGCCCCCCTTTCAGCCCTTCGCGTCCGAAGCCGTGCCGGAGTCGGCGGGCGGGCGCGGCGGGCCCTGGCCGTCGTCCTTCGGCGCGGGGACGCCGTCGCGGGGCACGCCGTCCGAGGTGCCGGGGGCGGCGCTCTTGAGGCGGGACATCCGCACGCGGTCGATGCGGGCGCCCTCCTTGGTGGCCACGACGAACTGCCAGCCGTTGTAGGTGAAGCGCTCGCCCACGTCGGGCAGGTGGCCCGCCAGCGAGGACAGGTAGCCGCCCAGCGTGTCGAAGTCGCCCTCCGGCAGCGGGAAGCCGAAGAGCTTCGTGAACTGATCCACCTCCATGGCGGCGTCCACCAGCGAGGTGCCGTCGGCCATCTTCTCGACGAGCTTCTCCTCCACCTCGAACTCGTCGCCGATGTCGCCCACGATTTCGCGGAGGATGTCCTCCAGCGTGACGACGCCCATGAAGCCGCCGTACTCGTCGACGACCATGGCCATGTGGATCTTCCGCTTCTGCATGTCGCGCAGCAGGTCCCCCACGGGCTTCATCCACGGCACGAAGTGGGCGGGGCGGATGACGTCCTGCAGGACGATGAGCTCCGGGTGCTGGAGCAGCGGGATGAGGTCGCGCGCGTGCAGCACGCCGACGATGTGGTCCACGTCGTCCTTGTAGACGGGGATGCGCGAGTGGTTCTCCTCCGCCAGGATGCGCAGCACTTCGTCCGGCGGCGTGGTGATGTCCACGGAGATGACGTCCGTGCGGTTGACCATCACGTCGCGGCAGCGCTTGTCGGACAGCTCGAAGATGGAGCGGATGAGCTGCGGGGCGCTCTTGTCCACCTCGTTGCGCGCGGCCTGGGCGGCGAGCAGCTTCTCCAGCTCCTCCAGCGGAGGGGGCGGCGGCTCGAAGCGCAGGGTGCGGCCGAAGGTGCGGGCGCCCAGGTTGAGCAGGCCCAGCATCAGGCGCATGGGCGGGTAGAGCACCGTCACCAGCAGGGACACCAGGCCCGACAGGCGCAGCGCCCAGCGCTCCGGGTTGCCGTTGGCCAGGCCGCGCAGGGTGACTTCCATGAGGCTGGCGAGCACGCCCACGAAGAGGGCGCCCGCGCACACCGTGGCGACGGGCACCCAGGTGGCCTCTGCGTAGCGGCTGAAGTCCAGCAGGCGCGGCGGGACGAAGGCGCCAATGGCGGCGGCGAGGAAGCCGGACAGCACCATGCCCAGGCGCAGGGCGGTGGCGGCGGGTTCACGGTGCGTCTTGTGACGGAGCACCCGGCGGGCGGCGGTGGTCTTGCTCTCCTCCGCGAGCTCCTGGGCGCGCAGGTCGGACGTCCCGTAGAGCGCGGACTCCGCGGCGGCGACCAGGGACCTCATGAAACAGAGGGCCAGGCAGGCGACCCAGAGGGTCCAGGTAGGCATAGGGGGAGGTTCTTATCCCGTGCTAGAGGGGCATACCACCCTGGCGGGAGGCACCATGCGGGGACGTCGGATGTACGTCATTGGCGGACTGCTGGGCGCGCTGCTGGCGCCCGTGGCGGCGCTGGCCTGGCCGGTGGACCAGGCCCTGACGCTGGAGCCCGGCAAGGAGAAGTTCCAGAAGCTCACCGCGGTGGACTGGGCGGAGTCCGACGCGCCTTCCGTGGTGACGGCGGAGGCGCTGTCCCAGAGCGGCGAGCTGC
Source organism: Corallococcus caeni (assembly GCF_036245865.1). Classification (NCBI taxonomy): domain Bacteria; kingdom Pseudomonadati; phylum Myxococcota; class Myxococcia; order Myxococcales; family Myxococcaceae; genus Corallococcus; species Corallococcus caeni. The sequence goes on from NZ_BTTW01000011.1 coordinate 159,506, forward strand.
TGCTCACGCCCCACGACGCCGGCATCGCGCGGGTGCTCTTGTACGCGGAGGGGCGCTTCGCGGTGTGGCGGGTGATGGTGGGGTCCATCGAATTGCAGAACACCACGGCCGAGCTCGCGGCGGCGAAGAAGGCCTGCCCGGACCTGAAGGCGACGGAAGGCGCGGAGCCTGCCCTGACGGCGACGGTGAACGACAACGCGTGCCGCCTGGCGCTGCGCACGTTCCTCAAGACGCACGCGTACCTGGCGCCGCAGCTGGAGCTGACGTTCGCGGTGCCGCAGCTCCAGGCGCAGCTGGAGGACTTCGAGGCGGGGATGCCGCCGGGGCTGACGGTGCGCTACAGCGGCGCGGGGCTGGTGCTGTCGGGGAAGACGGACCGGGCCGGGCACCGCAAGGCGCTGTGGGAGCTGTTCAGCCGCGCGGTGGGCCGCGTGCCGCTGGAGGACCGCACGGAGGTGGAGGCGCCGCCGAAGCCGGAGGACTCCGCGAAGCAGGAGGCGGTGGACGCGACGGTGTCGGACGTGCCCGCGCCGGATGCCGGGGTGGTGGCGCCCGCGCCGCCGGTGAAGCGCAAGGCGCCGCCGAAGAAGCCTCGCTGAGCGCGGGGAAGAAGCCGCGCTGAGCGCTGGGGGCGCGCCGGAGGGCTTCTGCTTGCGGTATGACCGTGGGTGGAGGTCCGACGGAATGACGAACGGAGTGATGCGCGCGGGGTTCGCGCTGGTGCTGGCGCTGACGGTGGGGCCGGGGGCCGCGTGGGCGCAGACGGATGTGGATGACGGCTCGGCGGTGGTGGTGGACATGCCGGAGCCGGACCGGGGATGCCCGGTGAAGCCGGAGTTCCTGCCGATGACGCCCATGGGGCAGGTGGGCATCGACCGGCTGGGCTGGCTGGTGCACCAGGCCATCATCCCTGCGTCGAAGGACAAGTTCTTCCAGGCGGGGGCGCGCAGCCGCTCCGGTGTGAAGCCGGTGCCCATGGAGATGGCGAAGAAGCTGGGCGCGCTGGACACCAAGAAGGCGCCCATCTGGGTGTTCGGCAAGGAGAAGTCGAAGGCGTGCAAGGGGACGCCCATCGCGTACTGGGCGGTGCGGATGGGGACGGACGAGGACCGCCAGACGTACCTCATGGCGGAGCTGGCGATGGAGTGCGAGGTGCTGCCGCCCGGGCGGCTTCCGGGCACGCCCATCGCGCTCAGGCAGAAGGACGAGCCCACGGGGTGCGTGCTGCGCCGGCCCAACCGGAGCCTGACGGGCAAGGAGATGGACGGCATTCCGCCGGACTACGCGGAGCACATCCCGCCGCAGGACTGCGCGGCGCCGGAGTGCGCGCGGCTCTGGGAGTACTTCGGCGTGACGGGCGACGAGGGCGAGGGCGCGTTCGACCTGACGGTGTCCTATCTGCACAGGAACGGCAGCAACCCGTGCAACTGGGCGACGGACGACCTGTCCATGCTGTTCGTGCGCGGGCGGGAGAGCACGTCGCTGACGCCGCTCAAGCCGGGAGGCCAGCTCTTCGGAGGCCTCTGGGACTTCAGCGGCCCGCGCTTCATCCTGAGCCGCGACATGGGCGTGCTCTACGCGTACGACTACCAGAAGCTCAAGGCCGCCCCGAAGGCCGTGCGCTACGGAAGTCCCACGGAAGAGGACCTCCTCCACGCGAAGCGCACGCTGTCCCCGTGCAAGAAGTGACCTCATGCGCCTGTATCGCCCGGTAGGGCTTGCGGAGCTGTTGTTGATCTACCGGTCGGGGATGCGGCGTTTTCCGCCGCGTCTTCCGGAGCAGCCGATCTTCTACCCGGTGCTCAACGAGCCCTATGCCCGGCAGATCAGCCGGGACTGGAACGCCACGAGCCCCGAAGGGGCTGGCTACGTGACTGCGTTCGAGGTGGAGGACGGCCACGCGGCCTCATTCGAGGTCCAGCAGGTTGGCGCCCGGATGCACCAGGAACTCTGGGTTCCCGCCGAGGCGCTGGATGTCTTCAACGACCACATCCAGGGACAGATTCGCGTGACCGCCGCGGACTTCGGTCCCGGCTTCGTCGGCCATGTGCCAACGGCGTTCTCGCTGCGCGGCAAGGACGCGCGTGCCCAGTTCGAAGCCCTGCGCGGCATCCACGGGTACAACGGGATGGACTTCCACGGCGAGGTGACGGCGAACCACGAAGCGGTGTTCGCGCACTTCCCCTTCTGGGAGCAGGTTGTCGCTTCGGACACGGCGGAAGACCGGAACCTGCTGGCTGCCATTCGGAAGGTCTGGATGGCGGCCTTCCCGGAGCTTCCCCTGGGACTCCAGCCCGCCTACTGAGCGCTGGAGCCGTGATACGTCTTGCGCAGCTTCAGGGCCGGCACGTCCACCGTGCCGTCCTTGTTGTCCGTGCAGTACCAGAACGAACCGTGCGGAGCCTGGACGCCGCCCTTCTGCGTGCGCGTCAGGCCGTTGTAGACGGAGCCGGCGATGAGGTAGCGGAACACCTGCGGCGCGGTCGCGCTCACCAGCGTGTTGTTCTGCTGCATCTCCTTCCAGACCACGCAGTACTGCTTGAGCGCGGCCCAGGCGCCCTTGGCGTAGCGCGGGCTGCCCAGCATCCAGACCTCCAGCTGCGGACACATCTCCGTGTCACCGTCGTCCGGGTTCGCGTAGTTCATGGCGCCGCAGACTTCGTCCACGCGCATGTCGTTGAGGGTCACGTCGCCCTGCGCCTGCCACCCCGCCAGCCGGGACAACTGGAAGCGGCGGATGGACAGCGCGTCGTCGCGCGTGAGGGACGGCGCCATGAACGCTGTCGGCTCTGGCAACGCGAACGTGCCGCCGCCGTGCGGCCCCACGCCCGCGTCCAGCACGTAGCCGCCCCACGTGTACATGAGGAACAGCGACCACGCGTCCTTCACGAAGGCCCGGTACGAGGGCGGCGTCGCCAGCGCCAGGCCCCAGTTCAGGATGTCCGTCATCGCCGCGACGGCCCAGTCGTCCGACTCCTGGTACCAGTAGTACCAGCGATACGCCCGCGTGCCCGCCTTCGCCAGGAACGCCTCCATCCCACGCACGGTGACGTTCTTGTGCGCGGCGAAGTCCCGCTCGTACGTCGCGACCTGCGCGTCCAGACACCAGAAATAGATTTTGACGCTCTGGCCTGCGCAGCGCGTCGCCAGCGCCTTCGGTGCGTTGATGTCGCGGTTGCGGTCCTGCGGAGGGGGGCCAATCCAGGTGTAGTGCACGTCCATCCGGTGAAGCCTACTCGGTCCACGGCCCCCGCCGCGTCGGCTCCTTCAACGCCTGCTCCAGCGCCGCGAGGAAGCGCTTGCGCGGCCAGGACTCCGCGCCGAAGCGCTCCAGGTGCTCCGTCTCCACCTGGCAGTCGATGAGCTGGAAACCCCAGCCCTTGAAGCGCTCCACCGCCGTGGCGAACGCCACCTTCGACGCGTCCGGCGCCAGCGCGAACATGCTCTCCCCGAAGTACGCCGCGCCCAGCGACACGCCGTACAGCCCGCCCACCAGCACCTCGCCGTGCCACGCCTCCACCGAGTGCGCCAGCCCCAGCTCGTGCAGCCGGATGTACGCCTGCTTCATGGCGTCGGTAATCCACGTGCCGTCCTGCCCCGGCCGGTGCACGCGCGAGCACGCGTCGATGACCTTCGCGAACACGGTGTCGTAGCGCACCGTGTACGTGCCCCGGTTCATCACCTTGCGCAGCGAACGGCCCACGTGGATTTTCGCCGGCTCCAGCACGAAGCGGGGGTCGGGCGAGTGCCACAGGATGGGCTGCCCCTCGCTGTACCAGGGGAAGATGCCCTGCGAGTAGGCCGCCACCAGCCGCTCGGGGCGCAGGTCGCCGCCCACCGCGAGCAGGCCGCTCTTGTCCGCCTTGGAGGGCGGGGGGAACAGCTCCGGCTCGTCGTCACTCAGCAGGTAGATGGGCACGCGCGCGCCCCAGTCTAGCGGGACACGTTGAGCTTCACGTCACCCTTGAGGAGGAAGGGGACCTGCAGCATGGGGCCCTTCACCTCGCCCTTCACGCTGTAGGGCAGGACGCCCTTGGAGATGAGCCCCTTCACGCCTGGGCCCCAGGACTGCGCCGTCACGGCGATCTCCACCGGGTACACGCCCGTGGCGGACGCATCCACCGTGTCCGCCTGGGCGGCGGTGCCCTCCTCCAGGGGGCGGTCCGCGACGGTGACCTGGTAGGTCAGCGAGTCGAGCCGCAGCGGGAACGGGTTCGGGTTGCGCACGCCCAGCCGCAGGTTGATCTGCACCTCCTCCGCCGAGTAGCGGGCCGCGTCCAGGCTCTCCACGACGACCTCCGGCAGGTGGGGCACGCGCACCGCGCGGCTGGCGGCGAAGGGCAGGGTGTCCTCGCTGTCGCCGGAGCGCACCACCAGCGTGCCGCGCAGGGCGATGAGCACCGTGCCGCCCTGGGCGCTCAGGCGGGCCAGGTCCTCCGGGCTCTTCACGTAGGCGGACTTCTCCTCGATGGAGAAGTCCGCGGGCGTGCCCGGGGCGAACGGCACCCCCAGCTTCGTGGAGCCCGTCTTCACCACCTGCCCGTCGGCGACGAGCTCGTAGTCCGCGCGCTCCACGACGCCGGTGGCGGCGCCGGTGATTTGTCCGGTGTAGCGCACGGAGGCGTCGGTGAGCCCCTGGGAGACGACGGTGGTCTCCTGGGCCGTCAGGGCGGGGGGGCCGCCGGAGCGGACCGGGGCGGAGGCGCACCCGGCGGAGAGGGCGAACAGCGCGGACACCAGGGTCATCAGGCAGGTCGAGCGATTCACGCAGGACATTCTGAGGAGGGCAGGGGCTGCTCCCAAGGGGTTTTCCGCTAGACTGTCCACCAACCGTGGCTCCCCGACGTCCCAACTTCAACCGGACCCTGCGCTCCCTCATCCGGGACATCGCCGCGCGCATGCCCGAGTTCGGGCACGTGAAGGTGGGCCGCATCCTCGTCGTCGCCGGTGAGGCCCGCCGGGCGTCGCGCGGCACGGTGAAGCCCCTGTGCTTCAAGGGGGGCAAGAGCATCGACAAGGCGGGGCGGCGCAAGCCGGTGGTGCGCATCCGGGGCCGCCGCATCCTGTACTGCATCACGCTGCGCCCGCTCTTCTTCCGGGGCTCCACCGCGAAGTCGCGGCTGGAGACGCTGATGCACGAGCTCTTCCACATCTCGCTGCGCTTCGACGGCACGCTGCACGCGGGCCGCCGTCACGCGAAGCTGGGCGCGGAGTTCGGGCGCCGCCTGCGGCCGCTGGTGCGGCGCTACCTGAAGCTGTGCCCGGAGGCGCTGCTCGCGGACCTGGCGTACTCCGGCGAGGTGCGAGTCCTCCAGTGGCTGGAGCGTCCAGGCCCGGCCTATCACCCGCGTGCGTCGCACCGCCGCGTGCGCAAGGTCTACACGGAGGAGCAGCTCTACTCCGGCGTGGCCCGCATGGTGACGCCGCGTCCCCGCGTGGCCCGCGAGGCCCACGTGCGCGACGACAAGGTGCACTGAGGGGCTTGGATGTCCGGCCCCACCGATTTCGTCAGCCTGGGTGCGCTCCACCGCGACCTGGAGGAGCTGTTCCTCCTGCACCAGGAGGCGCTGATGGGCATGGACCTGCCCGTCGCGCGTGAACGGCTGTCGCGCTATCGCGAGGCGCTGACGCGGCACCTGGAGGCGGAGGAGGCGCTGCTGCTGCCAGAGCTGCCCCGCGCCGGACGGATTCGCGGCGCCGCGCCGGAGCTCTTCACCGGCGAGCACCAGCGCATGCGCGAGCTGCTGGCGAAGTGCCAGGACGCCGTGGACGCGCTGGATGCGAGCGCTCCGGACTACCGCCGCGCGGTGCTCCGCGTGTTCGACATGGAGAGCACGTTCAAGCACCTGGAGCACCACCACTCGCTGCGCGAGGAGACGTACCTGTTCCCCGCGCTGGATGGGGTGCTGGGCGAGGAGGAGCGGCGGGCCTTGCTGGCCGCGTTCCTCGCGCGCACGGAAGCTTCTACTTCTCCGCAACCGTGAACCGGGCGAGGTCGTGGATGCCGAGGTCGCGCTCCAGCTGGGCCACCTCCTTGAGCGCGTTCTCGAAACCGTTGCTCCCCAGCAGCCGGTGCTCCTGCTCCTCGAAGCGCTCGCCGAGCTCGTCGAATTGCTTCTCGTCGAAGAGGTTGCGGAACGCGGGGAACAGGACCGTGTCCTCCCGCGCGGCGTGCGGCTCATACATGCGGATGAACCCGGTGAGCTGCCGCGCGACGTCGGCCCTCTGCTGGGGTTGCGTGAGTGCGTCGCGCCCGGAGGTCGCGGCCAGGAGTGCCTCGGTCACCTTGCGCCCGGCGGCGTGCTGAACGAGCAGCACCTGCACGAGCTCCTTCTGCTGGCCCGCCTTCACCAGCCGGGGGAAGACCTCCGTCTCCTCCGTCTTCTCGTGGTAGCCCTCAGCGAAGTCGCGCATGAGGCGGGCGGCCCGGGCGAGCACCTCCACGGGGGCCTTCTCTTCACGAAGGCCGAGGCGCCGAGCGACTTCGGCGTACACCAGGAGCGTGCGGCGGATGATGCCGTGCTCGCGCATCAGGTCCTCGGTGGCGTTCACCTCCGCGGGCTTTGACTTGCCCTCCGCCTTGGGCGTCGCGGCGACGGCATCGCTTGCCGTGGCTCCAACACCCAGCAGTACGACCGCGGACAGGAAGCCGCGGCGGCTGGACGCTTCATTCATGGCCATGCTCCTCGAGCGAGCGTGTCGGGGCGGGCTCAGGAGGTCTCGGCCGCTCACGGTGACACAAGATCCACGGCGTGGCCGCGTTGCACAATTGGACTCCGAACGCGGATGTCGACCAATCGCCAGCAGGTCTGGGCGTGGCGGGGAGGGCGGGCGGGCAGGGGGGCCTTGGTCTGCTCGGCTCTGCCCGGGGTCAGGGCGTGCGTGCTGTCTTCTCGCTCGCGGTGGCTCGAAACGAGGTTTCCTCCTGGTGGGACGCGGCGTCTGGGTGTGGTGCTGGGCGCTCGTGGCCCTGCTGGGGCTCGCGGGCTGCGACCCGGGCGCGGAGCTGACGCCCTGTGCCGCGGACTGCGAGGGCGCGGCCTGCGCGGCCTGTGTCACGTCCCTTCCCGAGGAGACCGCCCGGCCCTCGCTCGCGTGTGATCAGCTCCCCGCGCCGTCACGGTGCCTGGGGCCTCGCGTGCTGGAGCGGTGTGAAGGCGGCGCCGTGCACCGGGAGGACTGCGCGGAGGACACGACCTGTGTCGAAGCGCCCGAGGTCGCCTGTGTTTCGGGCACGGCGTGTGTCGACGGTGTCTCGCGATGCACGGAGTCGCGGACCCTGCAGGTGTGCACGAACGGCCGCTGGGTCACGCGGGCCTGTGACGTGGCCTGTACCGCCGCGCCGGGCCGGGGCTTCTGTGGAGCGCCCGGGCCCACGCTGAGCGGCACGGTGCGCTACGCACGCCGCTTCCCGGATGCGGAGTTCCGCACGTGGGCCCTGGAGTGGGACCCCGTGCCCGCGCGGGGCTTCCTCATCGTGTCGTTCCAGGGCACGAAGGTGCTCGACTCGCAGGTGACGGATGACGCTGGCCGCTTCACGCTGAAGGTGTCCTCCGCTTCCGGTGAGGACGACCGCGTCGTCGTGTACGCGGCGGGACGGGGACGTGACGGCGCGGTGGCCTACGCGGTGGCGGATCCAGCGTTGACGGGGGCGCAGTCGGTGACGACGGTGCCGGGCGAAGCGGCGCGCATCTGGAGTTGGTCGCGCACGACGCGCGAGCTGTCCGGACGACCCGACTTCACCCTCACCGAGTCCGAAGGTTCCGGCGCGGCGGCGGTGTTCGACGTGCTGGGCACGGCCTGGCGCCGGATGCGCGAGCGCTACGGCGGACGCGACGGGCTGCCCGTGGTGGCGTGGTTGGGCTTCGGGACGACCTGGTCCTGCGGTGCGTGCTTCGCGCCCTGGCCGGTGACGGCTTTGGGCCGGAATTGGGAGTCGCAGGTGTGGCTGCCGGGGGACTCGGATGCGGCGTGGTGGTCGGACGCGATGGTGATGCACGAGCTGGGGCACTGGGTGATGGCCAGCCGGGGCACCAGCCCGGAGGAGGGCGGTCCGCACTTCGTGGGCGTGCCCACGTTCCCGGGACAGGCGTGGAGCGAGGGCTGGGCCACGTGGTTCAGCGCGGACGCGCGCCGCAGTCCCCGCTACTTCGACCGGCAGGGCGGGACGATGTTCTGGGTGGACCTGTCCGCGCGAGCCTCCTCGGTCAGCCCCTGGACGCGGCCCCGCGCGGAGGCCGGTCTGCTCCAGTCCGTGGACGAGAACGAGGTGGCCGCCATCCTCTACCGTGCAGCCACCGGCACCTCGTCGAGCCAGCCCCTCTACGACGCGCTCTCCGCGCCCGCGATGAACCGGTCACCCTGGGCGCGCGGCTACACGCGGCACACCTGGAAGCGAGATGAGAAGGGAGCGCTCACGGACGTGGTGGACACGGGCAGACCTTCACCGTGCCTCGCGGACTTCCTGGACGCGCTGATGTGCCAGGGCTTCCCGCGCACCCTGGTGGACGCGGCGACAGACCCCGCCACCGCCTTCCCGTACCCCAGCCACGAGCCCCTGTGCCCATGACGTCCCCGCGAAGCGGAAGCCCCGCGCCCGTGTCCCCGTGCCCATGAAGCTTCCACGTTCGATGCCGCGAAGCCGGCGAGCCGTGCCCATGAACCTCCTTCGTCCCCTGATGCGCAAACGCGTGGCGGGGGCGGTGCTGGCCCTGGCGCTGGTCGGCGCGCTGTCGGCGGGGATGGCAGCCGGCGTGGACCGCGTGCGGCGCAAGAAGTCGCCGCGCGCTTCGGAGCCACCACCCCAGGCGAAGGAGAAGCCCGTCCACGCCTCGTCGCCGACGCTCCTCGCGTCCGCGCGGTCGGTGGCGCTTCCCTCGCACGGGATGGGGCCCTGGGACCTCCCGTCGCACGATCGCCACGATTCCCGGCCCGCCCCCGTGAAGCCGCACACCCCGGACACGGTGGCCGCCCCCAGCGCCATCGCGCTCACGCGAGGCCCGGAGGACGGCGCCACGGCGACGGACAGCACGGCGCCTGAGCCCACGGTGCTCCCCGCCACGGCCCGCATCCCCGCTCCGCTGCACGTCTCCTGGCGCGTGGTGGATGCCAGCGCGGACACGGTTCGGCTCGTCGCCCGGTTCGACCGGAGCCCGGGCTTCACCGCGCCCGTGCAGGTCTCCCTGCGCGTGCCGCCGCGGACCGTCCTTCGCGAAGGCCCCACCGCGCCCATCGTCCTGGACGGGGACACACTCGAAGTGCCCTGGACCCTGGGCCTGCCCGCGGGCGCGAGCCCCGATGACGACCTCGTGCTGCTGGCGAGCGCCGGAGGCGAGTCCTTCGGCGTCCACGCGGAGGCGCGCTACCGCTTCGGCAGGACGCTCGCGGAGTCACCCCGGCCCGCGCCCACGGGGCCGGCGCTGCCGGGGGAACTCATGCGTTCGCGCGAGTAACCTGGACTCAATCCAGGTTGAAGTACACCTCGTCCATGGCGCCGTGGAACTGGTCGTTGTTGTTCCCCGCGCTCTTGGCCCCGATGCCGACGGACTGGCCCGTGGGGTTGATGTCGTAGGTGCTGGCGAGCAGCGCGCTGCCCCGGGCCACGTTGTCGATGAGGATGGTCAACGTGGTGCTGGTGCGCTGACACGTCACCTTGTGCCAGACGCCATCCGCGATGCCCACGGAGGACTTCACGATGACGGCGTCCGCGCCGCCGGTGGTGCGCACCACGCAGCTGGGCTTGCCCGTCACCGCGTCGTCCAGCTGCAGCTTCCACTGGGGCGTGGAGGAGAGCCCCTTCTGCACCAGGTTGGAGCCGTGGTCCGTGCTCAGCTCCGCGAGCGTCACGCGAACGCGCGCCCCGAAGGAGAACAGCGCCGTGCCCGGGTTGAGCGACACGGAGTCCGCCGCGCTGATGAACGCCTTCGCGCACGTCGTCCCAACACAGACGGCGGGGAAGCGCACGCCCTGGCCCTCGTAGCCCGCCGCCTCCACCGTCACGGTGCCGCCGTTGGACGCCTGCACGGTGCCCGTGTGGCCCTTGCCGCTGTCGTCCACCACGGTCGTCACCGGGTCGGACACCGACTCGAACTTGTAACGCAGCTTCTGGCTCACCGCGCCCGCCGTCAGCGGGCCCAGCAGCAATACCGCGGCGAATCCCATCCGCACCTTCATGACGTACCTCCCCAGGGACTGCGTGAGCGTGCCACTCCAGCACGGACTCAACCCCTGGGGGAGCGGGGAGACTTCCCCGCCGCGCACGTCACGGCACGTCGACGGCCAGCTTCTGCAGCGCGGACTTCGCGTCCGCATGGTCCGGCTGCAACTTCACCGCAGCCTCGTACTCCTTCTTCGCCTCGGGCTTGCGGTTGGTGGCTTCCAGCAGCTGCGCGAGCGCGAAGTGCGGCTCGCCCGCGCTCGCGTCCACCTGCGACGCGCCCCGGAAGGCCTTCTCCGCCTCCGGCAGCTTGCCCTGCCGGTACAGCGTGTGCCCCAGGTACAGGAGGCCCAGCGAGTTGCGCGGCTCCACCGCGAGCACGTCGCTCAGCACCTGCAGGGCCTTGGACTCGTCACCGCCGCGCAGGTACAGGAAGCCCAGCTCCGCGCGGGCCTCCAGCTGCGCGGGGTCCTTCGCCACCACGGCCTCCAGCTCCGGCACAGCCAGCTCCGGCCGGCCGCGCCGCGAGTGCAGGATGCCCAGCCGCGCCAGCGCGGCCGTGTCCGCCTCCTCGCCCTGCGCGGGCGTCAGCAGCTTCTCCGCCGCCGCGTAGTCGCCCATGGAGAGCAGCAGGTCCGCCAGGCCCAGCTTCGCCGCGCGGTGCTTCGGATCCTCCTGGAGCACGGCCTCGTAGAGGGGCCGCGCCTGGGCGCCCACGTGCTTCTTCGCGTACGTATCCGCCAGGGCCAGCCGGTTCTCCACCGTGGGCTGGAGCTTCACGCAGTCCGTGTACTGCGCGATGGCGCCGTCCAGGTCGCCCTTGGCCTTGAGCGCGTCGCCGTAGCCCGAGCGGGTGCCGGGGTCGTCCGGGAAGGTCTCCACCGCCGTCTTCAGCGTGGCCACCGCGTCGTCCACCTTGCCCAGCTCCAGGTACGCGCGCGCCAGGCCCTGGTACGCCTCCGTCGTCTTCTTGCCGTCGTCAGCGCTCTTCTCGATGGCCTTCTGGAACGCGGACACCGCCTGCGTCTTCTTGCCCTGCGCCAGGTACAGCTGGCCCAGCTGCGTGTACGGGCCGCTCGCGCGCCGGGGCTCCAGCAGCAGCGCCTTCTCGAAGGCCTTCGTCGCCCGGGCGTTCTCCCCCAGCTGGAAGCACGCGAGCCCCAGGTTGAAGTGCGCCTCCGCGTACTTCGGATCCAACGCGATGGCCTTCTGGAACGCCTCCGCCGCCTTGCGCGCGTTGCCCTGGCCGTCCAGCACCACGCCCAGGTTGTTCTGCGCGCGCGCGTGCTTCGGGTCCGCCTTGAGCGCCGCCTGGTACTCCGCGAACGCGCCCGTGACGTCGTTCTCCCGCATCAGCACGACGCCCAGGTTGTAGTGCGCCTCCGCGTCGCCGTCCTTCTGCCGGATGGCCTCGCGCAGCGTCTCCTTGGCCTCGGCGCCCAGGCCCTTCTCCGCCAGCGCCTTGCCCAGGTTCACCCGCGCCACCTGGAGCGCGCCGTCCAGCTTCAGCGCCTCGCGGTACGCCTCGATGGCGTCGTCCGTGCGGTTCGCGCGCTGGAGCACCTCGCCCAGGTTGAAGCGCAGCTCCGCGTCCTTGGGCGAAAGCTCCGTCGCCACGGAGTACTGGGTGATGGCCTCGTCCGTGTCGTCCTGGATGCGCGCCAGCAGGCCGCGCTCCGAGCGCAGCGTGGCCTCCTCCGGGAAGGCCGCCAGCGCCGCGTCCAGCACCGCCTTGGCCTTGGGCACGTCCCCCGACAGCCGCAGCGCGCGCGCGAGCGCCACCTTCGCGGGCACGCCGTCCGGCGTGAGCCCCACCAGCTTCGTCAGCGGCGCGACCGCGCGGCGCGGCTGGTTCTGCGACAGGAAGGCCGTGCCCAGCTTGTAGAGCGCGTCCGGGTCGTCCGGGAGCTTGTCCGTGCGCGGGGCGCTGACGGCCTTCTCCGGCGGAGTCGCCTCCGGGGCAGGGGCCTGGGCCGTCAACAACTGGAGGAGGAGGACGCCGGCTTTCGTCATCACAGGTTCTCCACGTACGGGCTGGCGCGCGCGTCGAAGGTCTTCTTGGCGAGGGCGGCCTTCTTCGCCTCCCACGCCTCCTTCGCCGCCTGCGCTTCCTTCGTGTCCCCGGCGAGGTTGGCGCGCTGTTCCTTCACCGCGGCCTCGCACTCGGACACCTGCTCCTCGAAGTCCTTGGGCTCCAGGCGCTCACTGCCCTGCACCTTCGCCTTGCGCGCCGCGGTCAGCCGCGCCAGCTCGAAGCGCGCGAAGGCGCAGCGCAGGGACAGCTGCTCCACCTCGCGCAGTCCCACGTTGAGGCGCTGGTGCGCGCGCAGGTACTCCACGCGGGACTCGGACTCCGCGATGGCCAGCTGCGCCACCTCTCGCGACGAGGCGTCCGGGGCGCGGTCCTCCTCGTCCTCGGCGGCCTCCTGGCGGGACTTCGCCCGGCGGATGTTGTCGCGCGCGCGGTTGACCTCGTTGTCGGCCTCGTCCACGCGGTCGATGGCCAGCGCCAGGTCGTTCTCCGCCTCCAAGAGCTCGATGCGCGTCTCGTACGGCAGCTTCTTCACCAGCGTGTCCGGCACGCGCATGCCGTAGCTCGGGCCGCAGGCGGCGGTCAGGAGGGACAGGCTGAGGAGCAGGTGGCGCTTCATGGAGCAGTGGCCTCGAAACGGCTGAAGATGGTGCGGCCGGAGTAGACGTCGGTGCCGTTGGTGAAGGTGACGTTGAACTCGCCCGACACGCGGTCCCCGGTGGTTTTCGGAAGGGACTTCACGAAGAGGTTGCCGCGCACGAGCGGCGGGAAGGGACGCACCGGTTCATCCAGCACGCTGCGGTCCACGCTGCCCCGCTGCGAGCCGTCCTCCAGCGCCTCCGCCAGGTCGATGTCCAGCGAGCCCGCGTACTCGTTGTCCGGCAGCATATCCGCCACCCGCGCGCTCACCTTCAACACCACGTCCTGCCCGCTGCCCTGCGTGTTGACGAAGCTCACCGCCAGCGTGCCCTCCGCGAGCCCCGCCTCCGTGCGCTGGTAGCGCAGGTCGAGCAGCTCCGTCACGCTGCCCTCCAGCTTTCCGCCCTCGTCACCACACGCGGTGGTGACGAGCGCGACCAGCACCGGAGCGATGAGACGGAAGGGCGCGCTCACTTGCAGGCCTTCCATCCGCCGTCCACGTCCGGGCCGTTGAGCGTGCCCATGTCCTTGAGCACGGCCAGCTCACGCCGAGCGCCGTCCGTGTCGCCGAAGCGGCAGCGCAGCGCGGCCAGGTTGAGGCGGGCCTTGTCGTAGGTGGGGTCCGCCTCCAGCGCCTTGGCGTACGCCGCCCGGGCCCCCATGGCGTCACCCAGGTTGAGCATGGCCCAGCCCAGCGCCGCGTGCGCGGACGCGCGCGTGTCCTGCAGCTCCGTCACGCGCCCGAAGGTCAGCTGCGCCATGCCGTACTGGTGCGCGTCCAGGTAGCCCATGCCCAGGGCCTCCAGCGCCTCCGCGGTGAGCACCTTCTCCGCCTTCTTGCGCAGGTCCTCCAGCGCCGCGGGCTGCGTGGGCGCGGCCGGCTGCGGCACCGGCAGCGCGGCCACGTCCGTGCGGTTGCGGCAGCCCACCACCGCGGCGTTGAAGACCTCCAGCGACTCCGCGCGGGACAGGCACGCCTTGAAGGCCTCGTCGGAGCGGGCCTTGAGCGGCCCCACCTGCTGCTTCACCGCGTCCTGGAACTGCTTCGTCTCCGCGGCGGACAGCCCGCCCGGCACCGGCGTCTGGTCCACCACGTCCGCGATGTGGCCGTACGCGAGGGCGATCTTCCACAGCGACGCCACCGCCCACTCCGGATAGCCCAGGGACGCGGCCTGCGTGTACACGCCCTCCATGGCCTGGAGCGCGGCGACCTTCTCCTCCACCTTGTCGGCAGGCAGGTCCTTGTAGCCGCGGTAGAGGATTTCGCCCAGGTACCAGAGCCCCTTGGCGGCCTCTTCCGTCTGGCCGTTGGGGCCCTGCACCGCGGCGGTGAGCGTGGAGATGAGCGCGTCCGGCGGAGCGGTGGGCGCGGTGGTGGCCTGGACCTCCGCGAGCACCGCCGCGGCGGCCACGTTGTTCTTGTCCAACTTGAGCGCGGACTCCGCCGCCGTCTTCGCGCGGGCGTAGTCCTTCTGCTTCAGGCGCGTCTCGGCGAGCAGCGACAGCACCTCGCCCTTGCGCGCGCCCGAGGCCTCGGCGGCCGTCTCCAGGTTGCGGGACGCTTCCTTGTACTCACCCAGCGCGATGCGCAGGCGGGCGCCGGCCATCCAGCCGTCCACCGAAGCGAGGTCGCCGCTCAGCTTCTGGCCCACCTGTTCGAACCAGCCGGCCGCCTCGTTGAAGGCCGCGGCTTCCGCCGCGTGCCGGCCCAGCGTCAGGAGCACGTCCGACAGGTACTGGCTCTTGGGGTAGGACTGCACCAGCTTCGCGCCCAGCTCGCGCTCGCGGGGCAAGTCGCGCTTCTCACGCGCGGCGGTGAACGCGCCGTAGAGCGCCTTCTCGCCGATGTCGGTGTTCTTGTTCTCGTCCGCGACCTTCATCAGGCCTTCGATGACGTCGCCCGTCTCCTGCGCGCTCTGCAGGGCCAGCTCGTCCAGGGCCTCGGCCTTGCTCTGCGTGAGGATCTTCTGCACCTCTCCGCGGAAGCCGGACGGCAGCGAGGACGCGAGGAACTTGCGGCCCGTCTCGTCCAGCTTCTTGAAGTCGTTCACCTGCCGCAGGCTGTCCAGGGCCAGGTTGCCCGCCACCGGCGCGTCCTTGTACTGCGGGTGCGCCAGCGCGAACGCGGTGAACAGCTCCGCCGCCTTCGGGTACTCGCCGTCCTCGTAGTAGGCGCGCGCGATGTTGAACTTCACGTCCAGCACATGCGGGCTCTGCGGGTAGCGCGACACGTAGTTCGCGCCCAGCAGCTTCAGCGCCTGCCGCGCGTCGGCGACCTCGAAGGCGTTGCGCTTCTGGGCCTCCTCCGGCTTGAGCGTGGAGAAGTGCGCCAGGAGCGCGCCGTACATGGCCGTGTCCACGGCCTTGTCGTCCTTGGCCTTGTCCTCGTAGCGGGCCAGCTCCTCGAACTGGCGCGCGGCCTCCGGGAACTCCTTCGCGGCGAAGAGCGCGTCCGCGCGGTTCTTCATGATGGGCCGCACGTACTGCTCCGGCCGGAACAGGCCCAGGTACTCGCGGTAGGCGGCCGCGGCCTTCACGTACAGGTCGCGCGAGTCCGCCTTCTGCGCGGCCAGGTGCACCTGCGTGGACAGGTCGCGCGCCATCTCCTCCAGCTCCGCGAGCTGCTTCTTGCGGTCGGCCTCCGCGATCTCCGGGTCGGTCTTGCTCTGCACCGCGGCGCGCACGAGGAAGCGGATGTCCTCCGGCTCCGGCATCACCTTGCCCTTGGCGGCCTTGAGCGAGTCATACAGCTTCTGCCCGCGCTCCAGGTCCAGCTCCGGGTCCGGCTGCACTTCCATCAGCTTGCGCAGCGCGGGGATGGCCCACTCGTACTGCTGCTTGATGAAGTAGCGGTTGCCCAGCTTGTCCAGCGCGAGCGCGTACGTGGCGCGGCCCTCGCTGAGCTTCTCGAAGTAGTTGAGCGCGCCCTTGGGGGGCTTGGCCTCCGTGTAGCTGTAGACCAGGTCCAGCAGCGCCTCGCGCTTGACGTTGAGCGCCTTCTTCACGTCCACGCCGGGCAGGGGCGCGCTGGCGGCCGCCGCCTCGAAGAACGTCACGGCCTCCGCGTGCTTGGCCTGGTTCACGCGGATCCAGCCCATCTTGTAGCGGGCCAGGTCGTGCACCGGCGACGGCGGCAGCTCCAGGATGGCCTGGTAGTGCCGCTCCGCTTCGACCAGGTCCGCCTTGTCGAAGAAGTGGTCGCCCAGGATCTGTTCGGCCTCCAGGCGCAGCGGGCTGTTGGGGTACTTGCGCGTCAGGTCCCCCAGCGTCTTGAGCATCTCGTCGAACTGGCCCAGCTCGCGCTGCTCGTGCGCCAGGTAGAACGTCACCTGGTCCCCGTCCTTGAAGTCCGGGTACTCGCGCAAGAGGCGGTAGTACATCTGCACCGCCTTCTGCTTCATCAGGCGCGTCTCCGGGGAGACGATGGCGCCCGTGGCGCCCTCCGGCCGGGTCTCCGCCTGGAGGTAGTACACGTAGCGGCTCTTCTCGACGTAGAGCTCCGCCAGCCGGAACTGAAGGTCCGGCAGGTAGGGGGCGTTGCGGCTCTTGGAGATGAGCTTCTCCGTCTCGCCGATGGCGCGGTCCACCTTGAAGATGTCGCGCTTGAGCTTGGCGACCAGCTCCTCGCGCTCCTTCGCCTTGGACACGATGGGGTTGGTGTTGGGTCCCACGCGGCCGCCAGGGCCGGGGGCCGCGGCCGCGAGCAGCGCGGCGGTGATGAGGCCGGTGAACGGGCCGGTCATGGGGTTTCCTCGATGCAACGGCTCTCGATGCGGACCCGGTAGGACTTGAGCTCGTCGTTCCAGTATTCGTTGTCGAACTTGAAGGCGACCTGCGCGGGCGACAGCAGCTCTTCCTCTTCCGCCGCCACCACCTGGGCGCCCTTCTTCACGCGCTCGTACAGCTTGAGGCCGACCTCGTACTCCATGAGGCGCACCTGTTCGGCGGCGCGCAGGAGCGTGTCCGCCTCCTGGCGCACGGCTTCCTGCAGGCGCGAGTCGTACACGCGCACGGCCTCCGCGTGGGACAGGTCATACAGCCGCGTCAGGTGTCCGAAGAGCCGGTCGCCGAAGCTGCCGGCGTAGCGGCCCAGGCGCTCGCCCTCCAGGTCCAGCACGGACACGAACTTCGCGGCGCGCTGGGTGCCGCCGTGCGCGTTGGCGGCGCGGCGCAGGCGCGCGTCCTGGCTCAGGTCCTCGCGGTTGCGCACGGACTCCAGCGAGTCCGCGTACCGGCGCGTCAGCTCCTTCGCCGCGCGCTTGGCGGGCAGGTAGTGGCACAGGTCGCGGAAGATGAGCGCGCGCAGCAGGTACTTGTCCGGCATGAACTCATCGCGGAAGGACGGCGCGTCCAGCGTGGTGAGGATGCCCAGCGCCGCGCGCAGGTCGCCCAGCTTGTAGCGGGTCCACGCCTCCTCCAGGTAGAGGCTGGCGCGGCCGGGGTCCAGCTCCGGCAGCTTCACCTTGCCGTACGCGTCCAGCGCGCCCGTGAAGTCCTTCTTCTCGTAGCGCAGGCGGGCCACCGCGAGCGCCGCCTCGTTGCGCGCCTCGCGGGTGAGCTTCTCGTCCTGGGACAGGTCGAGGAAGTCCTTCACCATCTCCTCCGGCGGATCCTTCACCTGCTTGAGCCGCGTCACGAGCAGCGCGAACTTCGCGCGGCTCGCTTCCGCGCTGGTCTCCGGCAGCTTGGAGAAGTGCGTGTTCGCCCAGCGCTCGTTGCCCACGCGCAGGTCCACCAGGCCCTGCTGGTAGTGCGCGTAGGCGCCCGTCTCATCCGGGAGGAAGCCCAGGTCGAGCGCGCCGAAGACCTGCTCGTCGATCATCACCTCGTCGTGCGGCCGGTCCGTCAGGCCCTTCAGCGCGTCCAGCGCGCGCGGCAGCACGTTGGGGTTGGAGCGCTCGCGCGCGATGCGCGCCAGGTACGTCGCGCCCGCGTGGGTGAGCCCCAGGTCGATGAGGCTGCGCGCGAGGAAGTACTGGCCCCACGCGTAGTTGTCGTCCGTGCGGGGCGTGGCCTGGAGCCACGCGTACAGCGGGCCCGCGGCGTCGCGCGGCTTGCCGTCGAAGTACGCCTTGAGCGCGTTGTCGAAGGTCTCCGGCGGCACCTTCTGCGGCGGAGGCGGCGGGGCTTCCGCGACGCCAGCCTTGGCGGGCGCGGGCGTGGCGGCGGCGGTGCCCGCGTCCGTGGGGCCGGAAGTCCCGGCGTCCGTGGTGGCGGCGGGGGCCTTCGCGGCGCCGGCCGGTGGTGGCGGCATGGGCAGCGTGCCCGCGTCCGGCGCCGCGAGGGCGGCCGTCGGGGACACGAGGAGCGCGGCGCTGGCGAGCGCGGCGACGATGAGCGGGCGGGACGTCATTCCGTGGCGCCGAAGTTGAAGGCCGTCCCAATCTGCACGGTGGGCACGTTGATGACGCGCGACGCACCCGCGAAGACGGTGTTGTTGGTCACGTCCAGCCGGAAGGACACGTTCTGGGTGGAGAACACGCGCACGCCCAGGCCCAGGTTGACGGCGGGACGGAAGCCGTCGCTGCGGTCCACCTTCACCACCGTGCCACCGGCGAGGAGGAAGACCTCGAAGTGGATGACGTTGGAGTTGAGGAAGGACGTCTTGCCGTACAGCGGGCTCCACATGAGGTCGCTTCCCACCATCCACTGCACCTGGTCCTCGAAGGCGGTGGCGGTGGGGGCCGCGTCGAAGTCGCGCTCCAGCTGGGTGCGCAGGCTGGTCTGCACGTTGTAGCTGTACGTGCCGCGGCCCACCTGCCACGCGAGGCTGTCGCTGAAGTGGTACGTGTAGCCGACGGTGCCGATGAGGCCCTTGTAGAAGGCGTCCGCGGGCAGCACGCCCACGCCGAGCGAGAGCTCGTGGTGCATGCGGTACAGCCGGTCCTGCACCGCGGAGACGGTGCCGGGGTTCTCGAGTTCCTCGGCCTGGGCGCGCGCGAGGCCGGGCACCAGGCACAGGAGGGAGAGCAGGAGGAATCGCACGGGGACTTTTTCCTGTCAGGAGGCGGGGGTCGACGTGGGGTGGGGGAGTGCCCCCGCGTCAGTAGCCGACCGAGTTGAAGAGGAACGGGTACGTGATGATGACGAGGCCGCCCTTGGGAGCCGGGAACTGCCAGCCCTTCAGGCTGCTGAGGATGCACGCCTCGACGGAGGCGTTGCGGAGGGTGGAGGACTTCGTCTTTGCGGAGGCGACGCGGCCGTTGAGCCCGATGGCCCACTCCAGCACCACCTTGCCGGCGAGGCCCGGGTCCTTGAGCAGCGCGCGTTCATAGCAGCCGTGCACTTCATTCAGGTGGCTGTTGATGACCTTGGCCACGGCCTCGCGGTCCACGGTGCCCTGCGTGGAGGAGATGCTGCGCGCGGTGGCGCGCGTGACGGTGCCGCCCACCGCGCCCTTGCCCACGCCGCCCGCGCCCAGCGCGCCGATGCCGCCGCCGCCCTTGCCGCGCAAGAGCTCCGCGCCCAGGGTGGCGCCGCCGCCCTTGCCGCCGCCGCCCAGGCCGAACGTGCCCAGGCCCGCGTTGGCGATGGGCGCCTTGCCGATGAGGCCCGCGAGCTTGTAGTTGGTCTGCTTGGCGTTCTTGCTGCCCGGGCCGCTGCCCAGCTTGTCCACGGCGGCCAGCAGGTCGTTGGCGGCGGGGCCCGCGGCGGACAGCTTCGCGAGCGCCTTGAGGGCCTTGCTCTCCGGCGCGGCGGCCACGGCCTTGGGGACCTGGACCTCCTTGACGGGCTTGGGCGGGGCCTTCTCCGCGACGACGGGCT
This sequence comes from Corallococcus caeni, assembly GCF_036245865.1. Classification (NCBI taxonomy): domain Bacteria; kingdom Pseudomonadati; phylum Myxococcota; class Myxococcia; order Myxococcales; family Myxococcaceae; genus Corallococcus; species Corallococcus caeni. The sequence continues at coordinate 179,098 of NZ_BTTW01000011.1, forward strand.
TCTCCTTGACGGGCTCCTTCTTCTTGAGCGCCTCGAGCTTCTTCTTGGCCTCTTCCTTCTTCTTGGGCTCGGGGGCGATGAGGCGCAGCGCGACGGGCGGCAGGTTCTTCTGGGTGAAGTCCGCGGTCGCGGGGCCCTGCGGCCGGGTGGCGATGAACCAGCCCAGGCCTCCGCCGAAGATGGCGAGGAAGAAGAGGGTCAGCCAGGGCAGGCCCTTGAGCGGGTTGACGAAGACGCGCTCGGGGGCGGGCGCCGCGTAGGCGACGAGCGACATCTTGCCCTGGGTGAGGCGGGCGGCGGCGCCGTCGCGCAGGGTGACGAAGCGGCGGCTGCCGTCGGACTCGAGCGCGGCGGTGGTGACGGGGGCGAAGCGGCCGTCGCCGTTGGCCTTCTCCACGTCGGTGCCGGGGGGCACGAAGAGGCGGTAGTTGCCGTTGACGGATTCAGCGAGCGTGAAGGCGTCGCCTTCCGGGAGGGAGAAGCCCCACAGCGGCATGGGGGCCAGCTCGTCCACGGCGGCCTTCACGGGCTTCTTCGCGTCCGGGGTGAAGCGGCGCGCGTCGCGGCGCACGGCGCCCCAGTACAGCTCCAGGTAGAGCTGGGCCGCGCCCTTCTTGCCCGGGCCGATCTTCGGCGCGTGGGTGGGGCGGGTGGCCGGGGCCGCGTCGAGGACGAGGGGCTCGGAGGTGGGCGCGGCGTCCGTGTCCACGTCCGCGAGCAGGTCGTCCACGACGAGCAGGCTGGGCATGGCCTCCGACGGAGGACGGCGCCGAGTGGAGGGCATGGTGCCCGCGGGGACGGCGGGAGCCGGGGCGCGCTTGGAGGCCGCGGGCTGAGCGTGCGCGGCCTGGGCCCCGGCGTGAGCGGCTTGGGGATGCGCGTGGCCCGCCTGACCGTGCGTCGCGGGATGCTGACCGTGCGTCGCGGGATGCTGACCGTGCGCGGCCTGGGGATGCGCTGACTGTGCCGCGTGCTGAGCGTGCGCGGCCTGTTGCGCATGAGCCGCCTGCGCGCCGTGTTGTGCGTGCGCGGCCTGTTGCGCATGAGCCACCTGCGCACCGTGTTGCGCCTGCTGCTGCGCGTATGCGGCCTGCTGGGCCTGCGCGGCCTGTTGCTGCGCGTACGCCGCTTGCTGCGCCTGCTGCTGCGCGTATGCAGCCTGCTGGGCCTGCTGCTGCGCGTAAGCGGCCTGCTGTGCCTGCTGTTGAGCGTGTGCGGCCTGCTGTGCCTGAGCGGCCTGCTGCGCCTGCTGCTGCGCGTAGGCGGCCTGCTGCTGCGCGTGTGCGGCCTGCTGGGCCTGCTGCTGCGCGTAGGCGGCCTGCTGTTGAGCGTGCGCGGCCTGCTGAGCCTGCGCGGCTTGCTGTGCCTGCTGCTTGGCGTATGCGGCCTGTTGCGCCTGCGCGGCCTGCTGCTGAGCATGTGCGGCCTGCTGCTGAGCGAATGCAGCCTGCTGCTGGGCGTGCGCGGCTTGCCCACCGTGCTGAGGCGCGAAGCCATTCGCGGCCTGCGCGCCGTGCTGGGGCGCGAAGCCGTTCGCCGGATGCGCGGCCTGAGCGCCATGCTGCGCGTGCTGGGGCGCGAAGCCATTCGCGGGATGCGCGGCCTGCGCACCGTGCTGCGGCGGGAAGCCATTCGCGGGGGGCGGAGGCCCAGCGTTTCCGAGGAGCGCGGCGACCTCGGGCGGCGGCTGCGGCTTGGTCTCGACGGGACGCTGGTTGAGGATCCGCGTCTTCAGGACGAACGGACCGCACAGCACCTCGTCCACGGAGCGGATCTCACAGGCCGTGACCTGGTGCCCGTTGACGAAGACGCCGCTGGTGCCGCCGCCCGCGTCCTGGATCGCGGTGCGCCCGTTCTGGAAGTACAGCAACGCATGGCGCGGCGACACGGACGCGTCGTCCAGCCGCAGGTCCGACGACGCATCGGAGCCGAGCGCGTAGGTGCCGGGGACGAAGACCTCCGTCCCCACCAGGAGGCCGTCGCGGAGGATGACGACTTGCAGGACGCTGGGCTGGCCGCTCAACGGTGACGCTCCCTTCGAAGGGTGATGGGCGGTACGGCCCTACTGATCGTAGACGGTGGCGAGCGTCTCGGAGCGGAAGCTGTCCCGCTCGCGAAGCATCGACCGCGTCTTCAATTCCTTGCGGTCATACAGATACACGGCGCCGGACTTGTTCGTCTGGCCCTGGATGAGCCGGTCGTCGAAGTCGATGCGCGACGGGCCGCGCTGCGGCGGCGCGGACGACGCCGTTGCCGCGGCATCCCCCGTCACCGGATCCGTCACGGCCGTGCTCGACTTCGTCTCGATGCGCGGCGGCGCCTTGCTCGAGCCCTTCTTGGCCTTGGTCGCCTTCGCGGCCTTCGTCCGGGGTGCACGTGCACGCCCCTGGGCCCAGGCATCGTTCGCGGTGGAGAGGGGACCGAAGCCGAGCACGCTGGCGACGGCACAGAAGAGAAGGAAACGTCGCATCATCAACAGGTTAAGCGATGCGAGCCCCGACCTGTCAACGCACACTCCAGCCCCATGGCGTGGCGTGTGGCGATCAGGTGTGGGGGGCAGTCCACCTCACGTGGGGCGGGCTCTCCACGCCCTGTCCCGCTTCGTGCCGGTACGCTGGAAAGGTCGCGTGGGATTCCCTCTGAGCGGTGCCTCCCCAGCATGCGAGCAGACGTGGTGCGAAGTCATCGTGACACGGTGGGCGGATGGAGGATGCTCGCGCGCGGGAGGCTCGCACACGCGTGAAGGGTGACATTCGCAAGCTGGAGTGGATCGCGGTGGGGCTCGCTGGCGTGGCCATCCTGGGCCTCCTGGCCATCGTCGTGCTGCCCCGGGAGGCTCCGGAGCCCCCGCCTCCACCCGCGCCGCCGCGTCCCATCCTCCAGGCGGTGGGGCCGAAGCTGACCAGCAACCAGACCTCGCAGCCGCTCTCGCTCTACGGCGAGAACCTGGTGCCGGGCCTGCGGCTGGTGCTGGGCGCGCCCCTGTCGCGCGAGGTGCCGCTCACGGTGGTGGACGCGCGCCACGCCTACACGAGGCTCCCCGCGGACCTCACGCTCCCCGCGGGCACGTTCCAGACGGACGTGCAGCTGTCGCTGGCCGCGAGCACCGACCCCAGGCCCACGGGCAGCGCGCGGCTCACGGTGGTCAACGACGCGGCCTTCCCGGACCTGATGGCGATGGCGCTGTCCCCGGACGGGCGCACGCTCTTCGTCGCGTCGCCGCCCACGGACACGGTGTTCGCGCTGGACGTGGAGTCCGGGCGCGTGGAGGCGATGGCGGTGGGGGACGGGCCGTCGGCGCTCGCGACGTGGAAGGACGCCGGCGGGCGCCCCTGGCTGGGCGTGGCCCACCAGTGGAGCGGGGGGCTCTGGCTGTACGCGCTGGACGCGCCGGAGCGGAAGGCCCGCGTCGTCCCCACGCCCACGGGCGTGTGGGGCCTGGCGGTGGATGCCGCGCAGGGCGTGGCCTTCGTCGCCGAGCACGTCCACGACAAGGTGCACGCGCTCGCGCTGGAGGATGGCCGCGAGAAGTGGGCCCGGGAAGTGGATCCGAACCCGCGCGAGATGGTGCTGCGGAACCAGCTGCTCATGGTGGGCAGCCTCCAGACCGGGCAGGTGGTGCTGCTCGACAACACGAACGGCCGGGAGTTCGGGCCGGTGGTGCCGGGGCCGGGCGTCCCCATCATCGGAGGGCCCACGGAGCCCTTCTCCGCGCAGGTGATGGGCGGCAAGGCGCCCCGGGGGATGGTCGTGAGCGACCGCCTCAATCGCCTCTTCATGTCGAGCCTGGGGCCGAACGTGGGCCCCAACGCCCAGCGCATGGAGGTGAGCGCCAACAGCGGCGTCGCGGTGCTGAACCTGGACCGGAATGAGGTGGTGCGGCACCGGGGCTTCGGCGCGGGCGTGACGGAGGGGCTGGCGCTGGACGACCGCGCCGGGCTGCTCTACGCGGCGGACGTGGGCCTGGGGCAGGTGCGGGTGCTGGACGCGAAGGCGCTGGTGAAGAGCGACGCTGCGGCGCGCGAGGCGGTGCTCCAGACGCTGCCCGTGCCCCCGCCGGAGGGCACGCCGTATATCCGCCCGGCGGAGGACCTGGGCACGAAGGGCCGGGCGGGGCTGGAGCTGCACTCCGGGCCCCGCTCGCTGGCTTTGTCCCCGGACGGGCGCACGCTCTACGTGCTCAACCGCTTCACGGGCACGGTGGCGGTGGTGGACGTGAGCGAGTCGCGGCAGGGCAGGGCGCGCGTGGTGCGGCAGTGGCCGGTGACGGACCTGCGCCCGCGCGAGCAGCGCCGGCTGGGCCAGGTGCTCTACTTCACCGACGTGGGGCGTACGGGCATGAGCTGCGACGCGTGTCACATCGAGGGACACACGGGCGGCGTCTTCTTCGAGAAGACGCGCCCCATGCGCATCTACCGCTCGACGACGGCGCTGGGCAGCCGGGACACGCCGCCCTACTTCACGCCCGCGAGCACGCGCAGCCTCAAGGAGACGGCGGAGACGGTGGGCGGGCGCAACCGCTACCACAACCCGGATCCGCTGCCCTCGGAGGTGGAGGCCCTGGCGCTCTACACGTCGCTCCTGCCCACGCCGCCCAACCCCTACCGGGGCGCGGACGGCGCGCCGCTGGAGACGGTGACGATGCCGGACGGGAAGACAGGGCATCCGGCGAAGGGCCTGGCGCTGTTCGAGGGGAAGGCGCGGTGCGCGGCCTGCCACCCCGCGCCCCTCTTCACCCTGGACCAGGACCCCGCCACGCGAGGCCAGTACCTGGACGTGGGCACGCCCATCGCGCTGGAGCTGCGGCCGGAGCAGCAGCAACTGGTGAAGGGCGCGGCGCCGCCCTCGCTGGTGGGGACCTGGGACGTGTGGCCCCTGCTGACGAGCGCCACGATGGGCTACGCGGTGCAGGGAGACAGGCTGGTGGCGGCCGCGCGCTTCCCGCTGCGAATGCTGCTGGACTCCTCCGGTCCGGAGCACGGCAACGCGCAGGCGCTCACCCCCGAGGAGCGAGACGACCTGCTCGCCTACCTGCTCACGCTGTGAGCCCTAGCGCGACGGGCTGGAGTGGAACGGCAGCAGGACCATGGCCCGGGCCCGGGTGACGAGCGCCTCGGCGACCAGGGGCCAGCCGAACGCCGCGAACGTGAGCACGGTCATCATCCCGCTGAACAGCCACAGCCCCATCATCACCGCGATGCCCAGGTGCATGCCCACGGTCAGCGCCACCCAGAGCCCCCGCGTGTGCCGGGGCCAGACGCAGAACGCGTAGCCCACCTCCACCGCCAGCGTGCCCCACGTGGACAGCTTCACCACCCACGGCACCACCGCGAGCCACGCGAAGTCGAACTGGCCGTACTGGGGCTGCATCAGCACCTCCCAGAGCGCCGTCCCGTCCCGCCACACCGGCCCCAGGAGCTTCTCCAGCCCCGTGGCCAGGTAGATGAGACACAGGTGCACCTGCAACATGCGCAGCGACAGCGTCGCCAGGGCGGACGGCGCGCTGGACAACCTCCCCGCCCTCACGTCCAGGGAGAACGCCGCGCCCACCGGCATCACCGCGCAGTAGAACAGGCTGATGTGCGCGAAGGTCTCCACGCCGTAGGAGAAGAAGCTGATGCTGTTGAGCAGCACCGTGTGGATGACCCACGCCACCACCGCGGACAGCCGCGTGTGCAGGCCCAGCAGCAGGCCCAGCAGCGCCACGACGTAGACGAACGTCAGGGCCTGGATGCCGGCCGACTGGGAGATGCCCAGCGGGGCCAGCGCGGCCACCACCGCGTCCACGCGGGGCACCGACGGGGACGCCAGCGCCTCGGAGACGCTCCAGGGCACCCAGCCCCGGTTGCTCAACAGCTCCGGCAGGCTCTCCGACAGGCTCCACGCCTGGATGAGCAGCAGCGCCGCGACGCCGATGCGGAGCACGCCCAGCGGCTGCGCGGAGGAGGGCGCGCTGACGAACGCCGCCAGCTTCGGACCCACGGAGGACTTCCAGGAAGGGGTGCTCATGGCGTCACCTCGCCGGCGGACACGGGCGGGGGCAGCCGGCGCTCGAACACCGCGCGGTAGGCCTCCGACCAGAGGGGGCGCGAGCCGCGCAGGTGCGCCTCCATGGAGGGCAGCTGGAGCGACTCCACGCGCACCGTGACGGAGCGCGCGTCCGGGTGCCGGCCGAACATCGCCGCGGCCCACGCGCGGGCCAGCGCGTCCCGGCTCTCCTGGAGGCCGAAGCGCAACATCATGGAATGGATGCGCACGTTCACCGCGCTGTTGTCGGACCGGAAGTCGTCGTGCAGCTGTTCGCCGGACGCACCTTCCAGGTCGAAGGACACCTTCACCGCCGGGCTCACCCCGGGGGCGAAGAAGCTGAAGCCACTGCTCGCGCCCGTCCAGTGCACGTAGGCCTGCGCCCAGGGCCTCACGGTGTCCGTGAGCTGCAGGAAGGGCACGTGGAACGCGCCACAGGCCACCAGCAGCAGGTGCACCGCGGCAAGGCCGGTCAACAACCCGTGCCTGGGAGTCAGGGTGTGTCGCATGGGGGCTCGCTCCAAAGACCGAGCGCCGGAGGTGGGACCTCCGGCGTCGGGTACGTCTTGAATGAACAGCTACATCGCTTCAGGGGGTCGTGACGTCAGGCCGCTTCAGTTGCAGTTGCCGCTCGCGCCGCCGCCGAACACGTTGCCGATGATGCCCAGCAGGGTGCCCGTCGTGTTGCCCAGCAGGTTGCCGGCGACGTTGCCCAGGATGTTGCTCACGAAGCCGCAGCCGCTGGAGCCGCCGGAGCCGCCGGCCAGGGGGCCCGTCTTCGACACGAGCACGACCTCCTCCATCGCCACCGCCATGCGGGGGTCGTGGCTCTTCACGTCACCACCATGCGCCATCGCGCCCGTCGCACCCAGCGCCAGCACGAACATCGCCACGGTCCCGCCCAGCTTCGTCGTCTTCATTTGGTCTTGCTCCTTGGGATTGGACAGCATGGGCAATGTCTTTCCCCTCCCAGGAATCGGTAGCATCCCGGTAAGACCAGGAATTTGTCGGAAGCTGGTTCCAGGCAGGATGTGGACATTCCAGCCTGGTTGGCGGCGACCTGTTCACGAGGGCCGCGAAAAGTCGGGCCGGTGACGGGGCTTCGCGCGGTGCCGCCCCGCGGGTTGCTTGCGTTGGATGGGGGGCCTGAGGTCTACAATCCAACGGATGCGTTCCTCCCCCCGGGTCGCCTGGCTCCTTGTCCCAATGCTGTGGCTGTCGTGCACCGACGCGGGGCTCTATTCGATTGATGACCGCGCGGGCGGCTCCCGCGACCGCGCCAACTTCGAGGGCGACCTCTGCGTCCCGGAGGCCACCGGCGACGCGTTCCCCGTGAAGGTCGTCTTCGCGCTCCAGGGCGGCACCGGTGTGGAGACGGAGATGGTGGGCTACGCGGTGGACGGGCTCACCACGCTCACCTCGCGCTTCACCGGCCCCCAGACGCGCTTCGGGCTGGTGGCGTTCCACTCGGTGGCCACCGGCCTGCAGGGCAGCTTCACGGACGCCGCCGCGTTCCAGTCCATCCTGCCCCGCTACGCCAGCTACCAGCAGCAGGGCCCCATCAGCATCCGCTCCGCGCTGCGGCTGTCCAAGAGCCTGCTGTCCGGCGACATGCAGGCCTCCTGCAAGGGCGAGGTCGCGCGCACGCGCTACGTGGTCGCGCCCGTCATCCGCAGCTCCGACGTGAGCTGTGACAACCCGGCCTACAACATCGGCATCGACAGGCGCTGCACCGCGCTGTCCCAGGCCGCCGGCTGCAACGCGTCCCCGGAGGCGCAGGCCCAGTGCAACGCCGCGTGCAGCCAGTGCGAGCTGACCGCCGTGGTGGGAGAGCTCAAGGGCCTCACGGAGCAGCTGGGCGCGGGCGACGTCAGCGTCCAGCCCGTCTACGTCCGCGGCGCCACGCCGGACGCCGTCACGCGCCTCCAGGTGGCCGCCATCGCCAACGCGGGCGGCAGCGCGCCCGTGGAGACCGACTTCGCGGGCCTGCCCAACGCGCTCGCGCGGCTGGACTACGGCGCGCTCGACAACTCGCTCAAGTTGAAGCGCTTCCTCGCCTTCAACCGCAACGTCCAGGTGCGCAACGGCCAGATGCTCACCGACAGCGACGGCGACGGCGTGGGCGACGACGACGAGCGCGCCCTGGGCCTGGACCCCACCGTCCCCGACACGGACCAGGACGGCCTCATGGACGGCGTCGAGCTGCGCATGGGCCTGGACCCGCTCGCCGTGGACCTCATCAACGGCTGCAGCGTGGTGCAGGACACCGACGGCGACCGGCTCAACGACTGCGAGGAGCGCGTGCTCGGCAGCGACCCCTGCGTGGGCGACACCGACGGCGACGGCCTGCCGGACCTCGTGGAGGCCCTGTCGCGGACCAACCCGCTCGTCCCCGAGGACCTGCTCGACAGCGACCGCGACGGCGTCACCAACGTGGCGGAGGTGGAGGCCCACGGCGACCCGCTCAGCGCCGACCTCGACTTCCACCGCGAGCGCGGCTACGGCTACTCCGTCGTCCCGCTTCCTCCCACGGCCACCAGCGACCGCGCCTGCTACCGCACCCGCGTGGAGAACGTCTCCCTGGTCCCCACCCTGGAGCGCCCCCACCCGTTCTTCCCCGGCGAGTTCATCCCCGCGGGCACCAACGAGGTCTACCTCTACCTCCAGGTGGGCCGGGACAATGATCCGCGCGGCGCCGGCGTGGGTTCGCTCTTCATCCAGGAGATCCAGTACGACCCGGACTCGGGCCGCACCCCCGCGGGCATGATTTCCCTCACCTCCGACGACTTCATCGTGGGCACCTGAGCCCGGCCCAATCGTGGGGTGTTCCCCACAGTCTCAATGGGGTGTCCCCCCCACACCCATCCTGTAGCAGTCTCTTCCGAGCCCGCAACCCCTTGAAGTTCCTGACCCTGAAAGTCCTACAGCGGTGGGATCGGCTCTTGCTAGGGGAGGGGTTGTGAAAGGAGTCACCATGACTATCGGTCGCATTGCCCCCATGTTGGCGCTCGGAGCCTTCCTGGTACTGAGCCCCCGTACCGTGCAGGCCCAGGAGCAGAACCCGGACAACCCGGAGTGCCTCGGAGACGAGTGCGGTCGGCCCAAGGAGGAGGGCGGCGGCTGCGGCTGTGGCTGCGGCTGCTCCGTCTGGGTGGCGTACACGGACGACGGCAAGACGCTGTCGTACACGGACGACGCGGACGGCGACGGCAAGGCGGACGACAAGGACAACTGCCCGTTCACGTCCAACCGCGATCAGGACGACTCGGGCGACGGTGACGGCGTCGGCTCCGCCTGCGACAACTGCGCGAGCGTCGCCAACGCCACGCAGCTGGACGGCGATGGCGACGGCATCGGCGACGCGTGCGACCCGGACGACGACAACGACGGCAAGCCGGACGGGGAGGACAACTGCCCCACCATCCCCAACGCCAACCAGGCGGACAGCGACAAGGACGGCATCGGCGACGTCTGTGACGACGACGACGACAACGACGGGAAGAAGGACGGCGAGGACAACTGCCCGCTCGTCGCGAACGAGGACCAGCAGCTGCCGGCGGACGTGAGCCTGTGCCGCGTGGACGCGGACGGCGACAACATCTCCGACAACCTGGACAACTGCCCCGGCCTGTCCAACCCGGACCAGAAGGACGCGGACGTGGACGGCATCGGCGACGCGTGCGACCCGGACCGGGACAACGACTCCGTGCTCAACGCCCAGGACAACTGCCCCCTGGTGGCCAACCGCGACCAGGCGGATGACGACGGCGACGGCCTGGGCGACCTGTGCGACACGCGCTACTGCGTGGTGCTCAACAAGGACCAGCCCAACGACTGCCTGGATCCGAAGGCGCCCTTCAGCGTGGGCACGGGCGGCACCCTGAGCGTGGAGAAGACGGGCATGGCGGTGCGCCCGCCCCTGTTCGCCAACCGCAACGGCGCGGCCATCGAGTACACCTGGACGGTGGTGAAGCGTCCCTCCGGCTCCACCGCGGTGGTGGAGAACCCCAAGGGCGCCGTCACCTACAGCCGCCACTGGGAGTACCAGTACGTGGACGGCAGCGTGCCCAACTTCCAGCCGGACAAGGAAGGTGAGTACGAACTGCAGGTGTCCACGCGCCTGGCCTTCGCGGACCGCGTGTTCCCCGCGGAGCGCGCCTCCGTGTCCAGCCTCTTCGTGAAGGTGGGCAAGGACGACGGGAACGGCGGCGGCTGCACCTCGCTGCCCGCGGGCGGCAGCGCCGCGGCCCTGGGCGCGGGCGTGCTCGGCCTGCTGCTGCGCCGCCGCAAGAAGGCGTAAGAAGTGTCATCCGTGCCAGGAGGTCCGCATCGCATGCGCCGTCAGCTCGTGGTTCCGTTTCTTGCGACCGGCCTCCTGGCCCTGGGTGTGCTGTCCTGTTCCGACACGCTCCTGGAGCCGCGCGCCCAGGAGCAGTCCCAGCTGGATGACCGGCTGACGCTCACCGGGCGGGTGTGCACGCGCCCGGCGAACCCCACCGGGTTCCCGGTGAAGGTGGTGCTCGTCGTGGACGAGTCCGGCAGCATGTGCGTGTCGGATCCGCCGGGCTCGCAGGAGGGCAGCGGCTTCTGCGAGCGCGCGGAGGTGCAGGCCATCATCCCGCCGGGCGTCACGGAGCCCGCGCGCGTGCGCGCCCTGAAGAACCTGGTGTCGGGCTTCAAGCGCATCAACGACGCGCGCCAGGGCAACATCAGCATCGCCATTGCACCGTTCGAAACGAACGTGAAGAACACCTGGCCGCCTCCGGGAGGTGACCGCTTCCAGGCCCCGGGCAACATCAACGGCTACATCGAGGGGCTCCAGTCGCAGCTGGGCAAGGGCACGGACTACCAGGGCGCGCTCAGCTACGCGTACAGCCTCATCGCGAGCGACATCGAGGCGGTGTCCCAGGCCACGCCGGAGTTGCTGCCGCGCACGCGCTACGTCGTCGTGTTCCTCACGGACGGCACGCCGTACCCGCGCTGCTCCGCCAACGACGACCTGACCGTCTACGCGGGCCCGGACACGCCGGACCTCACCTGGCGCGACTCCATCTCCAGCTTCTGCAACGCCACCAGCACCACCGACGCCATCACCGGCTTCGAGGTGGGCACGGACCGCAACCAGAACTACCAGCTCTTCAGCTACGTGCGCCGGCTGATGGAGCTCAAGACGCAGTACAACGTGGGCGACGTGCGCATGCACACGGTGCTGCTCTTCAACGAGGAGGCCGTGCGCGCCTGCGGCCCCATCTGCCAGGACATCTACGGCACCTACCCGGGCGTCCCGGAGGCGCAGTACCCGGCCGCGGCGAAGAAGATCGCCTCCTTCCTGCTCAAGCGCTTCGCGGAGATGGGCAACGGCGTCTACCAGGAGTTCAGCGACACGGCCGAAATCAGCGAGCTGGGCCTGGGCGCGCTGGACTACTCCTCCTTCGCATCGCCCAACGTGATGAAGACGCTGATGGTGGAGCCCTTGAGCTCCGCGCCGGGGGATGAGGGCCGCGTGCTGGACAGCGACGGCGACGGCGTCCCGGACTCCCTGGACAACACCTTCACGCTCAAGACGACCCCCTTCACCATCGACAGCGACGGGGACTGCCTGAGCGACGGCTTCGAGTACCGGCGCCAGGACCAGGGCTTCAAGCCGGGCAACGACCTGGACGCGCGCGGCTGCGACCCCAAGTCCCCGCTGACGCCCGGCTGCACCTGCCGGGACACGGACGGGGACGGCCTGTCGCAGTTCGCGGAGGACTACCTCAAGACGCGCCAGGGCATCGTGGACAGCGACGGCGACGGCGCGCCGGACGGGTTGGAGGCGAAGTACGGCCTGAACCCGCTCCAGTCGAGCGTGGCCGGCCTGGACACCGACGGCGACGGCGTGCCGGACGACGAGGAACTGAAGGCCGGCAGCGACCCCACCCGGCGCGACCGGCTCTTCCACGACAAGTACGGCATCCAGTACGAGGTGACGAAGGTGGCGGGCGGCAACGACACGAACGGCGTCTGCTACGACTTCACCGTGTCCAACCTCCAGCTGGTGACGCCGCCGGACCGCTCGGGTGTGAAGCAGGGCTACAACCTGTTCAAGGTGTGGTTCGCGGAGGCGCCGGAGAGCGGCGTGGCCACGGACTACGGCGTCTGGCGCACCGCGTGCGCGTGGGCGCAGTACGCGCCGCCCAGCGTGCGCGTGCCGCTGGGGCCGGACCTGGCCATGGACGACGGCGACTTCCGCCGGCCGGATCAACTGGTGGACCCCTGGAGGACCCAGGGCAATTGCGTCGGCGTGTCGCCTTCGCAGGGAGGCGCGTCGCCGTGAGCCGCGCGGGACGTCTTTGGGCCCTCACCCTGGTGGGGCTCGCCGTGGTGGTGGCCTGTACGGATTCGTACCTCTACGACCCGCGCCGTGACACGGAGGTGCCCGCGGACCGGGCCGTGTCGCTGGACGGGCGCTTCTGCACGCTGGGCGCGAACGAGGTCATCCGGCCCATCAAGATCATCGTCGCCATGGACGCCAGCCAGTCCATGCGCGTGAGCGACCCGGACGGCACGCGCGCCACGGCGCTGGTGGACCTCATCGAGAACCTCCCGCAGGACCCGGAGGTCTCCATCGCGGTGATGCTCTTCGCGGGCAGCACCACGGCGTTCCTCACGCAGGACCCGGGGCCGCCGGCGGAGGACGGCTTCGTGCAGGTGTCGCGGCTGGACGCCAACGCGAAGGCCATCCTCACGGAGAAGCTGCTCACGTTCCGCAACACGGACACGTCGCCGAACCGGGACTCGACGGACTTCGTCAAGCCGCTGTCGGACATCTACTCGCTCATCAACACGGACATCGCGCGGGCGCGGCAGCAGCCCAGCGGGAATGAGGCCCTGGCGCAGGCGCGCTACTCGGTCATCTTCCTGTCGGACGGCAAGCCCACGAACAACCAGGACGACGAGCTCATCCGCGGTGACGCGGTGGTGCGCATCCGGCAGCTGCGCGACCTGGTGGAGGACGTGCGCTTCAACACCGTGCACGTCTTCAACCCCACGCAGCCCGTGCCCTCCGTGTGCGACCTGGTGTCGGAGGACGGCGGCTTCGGCGACGGCGGCTGCCCGCTGCTCATCATCAACCAGAACGCGGACCGCCTGGAGAAGATGGCCACGCTGGGCGGCGGCAACTTCCGCGACTTCCGCAACAACGAGCCCATCAACTTCCTCAACTTCCAGTTCGGCCAGGTGCGCCGCGCCTTCGTCGTGAAGGAGTTCGTGGCCTCCAACTTCTCCGCGCCCCCGGGCAGCCCTCTGGACGAGGCGGACACCGACGGCGACGGCCTCTCCGACGCGCGTGAGTACGAGCTGGGCACGAACCCCAACCTGCGCGACACCGACACCGACGGCTTCAGCGACGGCGTGGAGGTGTACTTCCGCGACCGCGGCGTGCAGTTCGACCCCACCCAGGAAGTGCAGCCGGACGGCGGCGGCCTGGACAAGGGCTGCCCGCCCGCGCTGCGCGGCGTGGACACGGACTGCGACGGCCTCCTGGACTGCGACGAGCAGTTCATCGGCACCAACGCAACGCTCCAGGACAGCGACGGCGACGGCGTGCCGGACGGCATGGAGTGGCGGGGCGGCACCCAGGGCTCCAGCAGCGACCTGGACGAGGACCCGGACACCGACGGCCTCACCAACCGCAGCGAGGCGCGCATGCACATGCGGCCCCTCCAGGTGGACACCGCCAACCTGGCCTCGGACGCGTACCGTTACAGCATGGAGGCGGACGGCCCGGTGGATGACCAGGGCCGCCAGTGCTACCGCTTCCGCGTGGACAACGTGCTGCTCGCGCCCACCGTCGCCATGATCGCCGACGGCGGCGTGGACGGGGGCGTGGACGCCGGCACCGTGCAGCGCGGCGCGGGCTACAACGACATCTACCTCTCCGTGGCCATGCTGCCCGCGGATGACCCGACCGCGCGCACGCTGGTGCGCACCTTCCGCGTGGACTCCGTGCGCTACCCGGTGGGCGGCATCAAGTCGCCTCCGGACGGCGTCGTCCGCGTGAACCCCGAGGACTTCGTGGACGGCTGCCCCGGCGTCGCCCCGACCCTCTCGCCCGTCCCCTGATTCCGCAGCCCCCGAGTCCCCCATGCGCCTTCGCACCCGACTGCTCCCGCTCGCGCTCCTCCTGCTGGCCGCCTGTTCCTCTGACGGGGACGACACGCCGGATGGCGGCACGGGCGTGGTGGAGGACCTCTGCAACAGCCGCGACGAGGCCCTGACGAACCCGGACTGCGAGCTGAAGCCCGGCGTGCCCGTGGAGCGCTTCCTGGCGCTCACCGGCGACGTGAAGGCCGGTGACGAGGACTGGTACAGCGTCCGCATCCCGGCCTCCGCCAACGCGCGCACGCTGGTGCACGTCACCGGCACGTACCTGGCGTCCAGCACGCCGGTGAACCTGTCCGTGACGGTGCAGGAGAAGGACAAGAGCACCGCGCTGGTGGCGAAGTCGGATCAGCACGGCTCGGGCGCCCCGAAGCCGGTGGACATCGTGCTGCCGTACGGCACGCCGGACACGCAGCTCATCATCGTGGTGCGCGACGCGCCCACGAACCCCGCGCGCCCCGCCTTCGACGCGCGCAACCCCTACCGGCTCACGGTGGAGCTCATCGAGAACCCGGACACCAACGAGCCCAATGACGTGACGCCCACGCCCATCGCGCTGGCGGCGCAGGGCGCCGTGCAGGTGGGCACCGCCCGGGGCTACCTGGCCACGGACGCGGACGTGGACCGCTTCAGCTTCCCGCTGACGGCGGGGAAGATCGCCTACGTGCGCCTCACCGCGCCGGACCAGGGCTTCGCGCCCAACTACCGGCTGTCCTATGAGCTCTTGCGCCCCAACAGCACCGACAAGGAGTCGGAGGGCAACGTGCTGCCCAAGGTGCACCCGGGCGTGCTGGCCACCGCGCGCAAGGTGAAGCTGGCGGGCACCTGGGTGCTGGTGGTGAAGGGCTACCGGGGCAACAACGAGCCCGTGCCCGCGGGCGACCTGCGCCAGCCCTACGAGGTGGAGGTGCGCGTGGTGGACGAGGCGGACCCGCGCGACCAGTCCGGGGACAACGACGCCTACGCCCGCGCGTACTCGCGCAGCCTGGTGGGCTCGCCGGGCACGTCCACGACCTTCGACGGACGGCTGGGCTACGTGTCCGACCGCGACTGGTTCGCGCTGCAGCTGCCCGCGTACGCGAAGCCCAGCCTGCTGCGCTACAAGCTGGTGGAGGTGCCCACCACCACCCGCTTCGACCCGCTGCCCCTGCCGCTGGGCCAGCTGGCGGACCGGCAGGTGCTGGTGTTCACCACGGTCAGCACATCCGTCACCGCCGAGCAGCGCGCCACCTGCACCAGCGACCCGGCCGTCTGCCCGCGCGACACGCGCGAGCACCCCGACGCGCCGGGGCTGGTGCAGACGTACTGCAACAACGCGGAGGCCGTGCTGTGCCTCCAGTCGCTGCGCGAGGAGAGCGACCCGGCGCGCTTCGCCGGCCTGAGCAACTTCCAGGGCGTGCTGCCGGTGCCCGCGCACGCCGCGACGGCGACGTACCACTTCGTGGTGCAGGACGACGGCAACAACTGGGCGGATGACCGCGACTACCGGCTGGAGGTGTCCTGGGACGACGACGACGCGGAGGAGGTCGCCGCCTACAGCGGGGGCGTGGAGCAGGCGCGCGCGAAGACGCTCGGCGACGTGGGCACGGGCAACCTGCCGGTGGGCAACGCCACCTTCGAGGCGAAGGGCCAGCTGACGTACGGCCACGGACGCCTGCGCGGCAACGACCGCGCCACGGGCCTGGGCGTGCGAGGCCCCGCGGACTACGACGCGGTGCCCTCCGACACGGACACCTTCCAGTACCAGCTCCCCACCCGGAGCGCGCCGGAGGACGCGGCGTGGCTGGTGCAGTGGGACGTGGACAACCTGCCCGACGGCGGCACCCCGCATGGGCTGGCGCTGGACCTGACCTTCTGCGACGGCAACAGCACGGACGGCGGCTCCGGCACGTGCACGCCGGTGACGACCACCAGCACGGGCGGAGCGCTGACGCTGGCCTACAGCTCGACGGCGATGCGCGCGTGGCACACCTCCGCGAGCGCGCCGCTCAGCAGCTACCAGGCGCTGTACCAGCTGGAGAAGACGGCCAGCACCACGCGCGTCACGGTGGCGCCCTACGCGTGCTCCTGCCTGGAGCGGCGCTTCATCAAGGGCGGCACGCTCAAGGTGGCGGTGAGCGCCACCGAGCGCACGGACTACAAGCCCGTGGGCTACACGCTGCGCACCGGCTACGGCGACTACCCGCGCGGCTACACGGCGGCGGATGGCGGCTCGCCCACGTCGTGCCCGGCGCCCACGCAGGACGGTGGCACGTGGGTGGGCGGTTGCCAGTTCACCCGCTAGCGACGCCGGCCGGGCGGCGGGGCCTCAGGCCTCCGCCGCCGCCGGGGGCGCCGCTCCGGCTACCGGGCGATGCCCTTGCCCTTGAGCGCCAGCTCCCGCGTGTCCCCGTTGGCGGCGTTGGACTTGAGGGTGAGCGTGCCGGTGAACTCCTTGGCGGCGTTGGGCTTGAAGGCGACCTCGATGAAGGTGCGCTGGTAGGTCTCCAGCTTCATGGGCCCGTTCTCCGGCCACGTGTCCGGCTTCTTCATGGTGAAGACGCTGGGGCCGGAGAGGGAGGCCTCGTTGAGCTCCAGCGTCTGGAGGCCGCGGTTCTCGATGTAGAGCGTGTTGAAGGTCGTCGCCCCCACGTAGGTCCCCGCGGAGAACTCCGTGTCGAAGCTCAGCTCCGTGCGGTCGATGATCAGCTGCGGCGTGTTGGGCAGCTCCTCGGTTTCGTCTCCGCAGCCCGCCAGGGCGATGATGGTGAGAGGCAGCCACAGGTTGCGCAGGCGCATGGACATCCACTCCTCGGTGAGGTTCAGAAGAATGTCTGGTGTTGTAACACGGAATGTCTCGCGACTGGCGTGCGCGGTGATGGGATTGATGCTCGTCGCGTGCGGCGGCTCGCGGGATGACTTCATCGGCGCGCGCGTGCTGGATGTCTGCAAGGCGTCCTGGCCCGTGTGCAGTGAGTACGCGGGCTGCATCCTCGGGCCGGAGAGCTACGCCGAAGGGCGCTTCCCCGGCCGCGGGCAGGTGCTGGTGCGCGTGCCGGAGGCCTCCACCATCAAGGTGAGCTTCTACCTGGAGGAGGTGACGGCCGCGGGCGAGGAGACCGCCATCACCGTGCACGAGGAGGGCTGCCGCGCGCGGCAGCGCAAGGCCTCCACGGGCCGCGCGGCGCTGGACCAGATGGAGAAGTTCGGCGTCTTCACGCAGCAGGCGGACGTCACCGGCGTGGGTGACCACCTGGTGGAGTTCGACTCCGACATGCAAGCGCGCTACGTGGTGAAGGTGGACGTGACGCCGCTGCGCATCCAGTAGCAGCGGCGTCGTGCGGCTTCAGCCCTTGAGCGTGCGCACCAGGTGGTCCGCCACGCGGAAGCTGTTGGCCGCGATGGTGAGCGTGGAGGGCACGCTGCCGCCCGAGGGCATGAAGCTGCCGTCCACGACGTAGAGGTTGGGCACCTCGTGCGCGCGGCAGTGCTTGTCCAGCACGGAGGCCGCCGGGTCGTCGCCGAAGCGGCAGGTGCCGTGCTGGAGGATGGTGGTTTCGCCCTGTGTGCCCACGCGCTCCACGCTGTCCGGGTCCAGGCGCAGCAGCACTTCTTCCCCGCGCTCGACGAGGAAGCGCGTGGCGGCGAAGTCCGCCGGGTGCCGGTCCAGCGTGATGGCGGCCACGGGGATGCCGTACTTGTCCTTCACGCCGGGCTCCACCGTGACGGAGGTGCCGGGCGTGGGGAGGAACTCCGCGTAGACCTCGAACTCGAGGATGCGCGAGTCGCGGTACGCGCGCATGCGGTCCTTCAGCTCCTTGCCGAACACGCCGGACTTGCCGCTGCCCGCCAGCCCCACCGCCGCGTAGATGGGGTTGGGGTGCGCCCACATGAAGCCCAGCGTGCCGCCCTTGCGGAAGCCGTGGCGCGCGTCCGGCATCACGTAGAAGTCCTGGAGGCTGCGGTTCACGAAGGGCGCGGGGTCCGTGAGCCACGGGCGCGCGGCCTTCTGCTTCGACACACGGAAGTGCGCCCGCGAGCCGCCGAAGGAGCTGAAGAGGAGGTTCCTGCCCACGAGCCCGCTGCCGTTGGCGAGCCCGTTGGGGAAGCGCGCGGAGGTGGAGTTGATCAGGAGGCGCGCGCTCTCCACGGCGGTGGCGGAGGCGATGATGACCTTCGCGGGCTGCTCCTGCGCGACGCCCTCTGGGTCCAGGTACACCACGCTCTTCGCGCGGCCCTGCCGGTCCACTTCGATGGAGCGCGCCATGCAGCCCGGGCGCACCTCCACGTTGCCGGTGGCGATGGCGTTGGGGATGAGGCTCGCGAGCGTGCTGCTCTTGGCGCCCGTCTCGCAGCCGTAGCTGCCGCACAGCGCGCAGTACGCGCACGGAGCGCGGCCCTTGTAGGCCTTGCTGATGATGCCGCGCGCGGTGGGCAGCGCGTGCCAGCCCAGCGCCGAGCACGCCTTGTCGATTTCAGACGCCACCGGGTGCACGTCCAGGGGCGGCAGCGGGTAGGGGCCGCTGCGGGGTTCGGCGAAGGGGTGGGGGATGGCCTGGCCGGACACGCCCAGCTCCGCCTCCGCCTTGTCGTAGAAGGGGGCCAGCTCCTCGTAGGAGATGGGCCAGTCCGCCACGGTGGTGCCGGGCACGGCGCCCAGCGTGGAGCGCAGGCGGAAGTCCACCGGCTTGAGGCGGTAGAAGAAGCCGCTCATGTGCACGGTGCCGCCTCCCACGCAGTTGGCGGTCCACGCGGCGTTGCTGCGCTCGTAGCGGGCCTTGGGCCCCTGGCGCACCAAGTGCGGCTCCTCCCACGGCAGCGGCATGAAGAAGTTGCGGCGGCTGTTGAGGATCTCGTCGTGGACGAAGTCCTTGGGTTGGTAGTGGCGGCCCTTCTCCAGCACCACGACCTTGAAGCCCGCGCGGCCCAGCTCCAGCGCGAGCGGCGCACCGCCCGCGCCGCTGCCCACGATGCACACGTCCACGGAAGGCAGGCTCACGGGTGGTGACCTCCGCACTCGCGCAGGCACTTGGGCCCGTCGTAGCCCTCGGGTGGCGCCATGGCGAGGGTGCCCACGGTGTCGAAGCCCATCAGCCGCCAGCCCACGCGCCCCTTGTTGCCGCCGTAGGACGGGTCGCCCAGGAAGCCCTCCAGGCTGAGCGTCATCAACAGCTCGAAGAAGTGGGCCTCGCCGCTGCCGGCCGGGCTGTCCTTGAAGATGGCGAGCAGTTCGTCCTGCTGGGCGGGCGTGGCCTGGGCGAAGCCCTTCTGGAACATGCGCTGCGCGCGGCGCTCCAGCGCCGCCAGTCCCTGGAGGAAGTCGCGGTGCATGGCCTGGAGCCCCTGCGTCTCCAGGATGCGGTCGATGTAGAGCGCCACGTCCGCGTCCTGGGCGCCGGGGTCCTCGTCGCGGGGCAGGAGCCGCTCCGTGGCCGCGACGACGACGGCGTACTCGAAGGCGGAGAAGGTGCGCAGGGCCTGCCCGGCGGAGGTGGTGCCGGTGGGCTCCGCGGGCTTGGGCGCTTCCGCTTCCTTCGAACGTTTACACGCGGCGGCGCCCAGCAGCACGACGCCGCCGCCGAAGAAGGTGAGCCGCTGGATGAAGGTGCGCCGGGACAGCTTCGGGGGGAGCGAACGCGCGCGAGCCATGGCGTGGCAGCCTAACCCAGGTGCGCGTGCTTCACGGCACGGAGGTTGGCGCCGGGGTCGGTTGGCCGCCCACCGCGTGCGTGATGCGATGTCACACCGCGAGGCGTGACGGACAACGCGCGCGGCTGGCGTAGGATGGCGCGCTCAACTGGGCCGACTGAACCAAGGAGAAGAACCGCATGAAACGGCACGCGTGGCTACTGGGAGCGGCGCTCGCGCTGGGATGTGGCGGCGGCAAGCCGGCCAACCCGGACGCGGGCACGAATCCGCAGAACGATGGCGGAACGACGGACACGCCCTTCGTGCGGCTGACGGTGGACACGGGGCCGAGCGAGCAGCTCGCCATCTCCAACATCGCGATGGCGGTGGGCCCGGACGACCGCATCGGCATCGCGTACTACGTGAAGGTGAACGACAAGGACTCCGAGCTTCGCTACCGCGAGGTGAGGGACGGCCAGGTGCAGGCGACGGCGGAGAAGATCGCCACCGTGCAGCGCGTCTACGGCGTGTCGCTGGCGTTCAGCCCCACGGGGCAGCCCGCGGTGAGCTACCTGGGCGGCGGGAGTGATCAATCCGTCTTCTGGCTCCAGAGCGACCTGGCGGTGTCCTATCGCGACGCGAACGGCACCTGGACGGAGCGCGTCGCGGTCACCAAGGGCGACGAGGCCGTGGCGGGCAACGCGGTGAGCGACACGGGCTACCTCGTGGGGCTCAATCCCTCCATCGTCTTCAGCGGCAGCCAGGCGCTGGTCGTCTACCGCGACGGGCACAACGGGCAGTTCCCGCAGCAGGACTGGGCGGGCAGCGACGTGGAACTGGCCAGCGGCGGGCCCACGGCGTGGCAGCACCGGGTGGTGGCGTCGGGCGGCGACCAGAAGGGCGCGTACGGCGGGCACCTCCAGATGCTGATGGCGGACGGCCAGCCGGCGCTGGTGTTCGACCAAGCCTTCGGGGCCGCGGACGCGCCGGGGCAGAACGTGTACTTCCAACGCCGCAACCCGGACGGCACCACGTGGACGCCGCCGGTGCAGGTGCAGGCGGTGGGCAATACCATGCTGGGCGCGTCGATGGCGTATGACCCCACCGTCGGCTTCGGCATCGCGGCGGTGGACCGCTTCACCAGCCGGCTCACGCTCATCACCTGCGACGGCAAGACGGGGACGAAGTGCGCGGCGGCGCAGGACTGGACGACGCCGGACCCCGTGTACCAGACGGGCTCCGGCGGCTGGTACCCGTCGCTCGCGTTCGACCCGAAGACGCACGACCCGTCCATCGCGTTCCACATCTGCTCGCTGGAGTCCGGGCGCAACGAGGGCAGTTGCTCGCCGTCGGACGACGCGCTCGTCATCGCCACGCGCGTGGAGGACCAGTGGCGCGAGGTGACGGTGGACACGGTGGGTGGCTGGTCGCCGAAGCTGGCGTTCCTCTCCACGGGACAGCGCGTGGTGCTCTACCGCGCGAGCGGCACGCAGGCCCTGACGCTGGCGGTGGAGCGGTGAGCCTCGCGGGACGCGCCGTGATGGCGCTGGGGCTCGCGGGCCTGCTGGGCGCTGGCGCCGTCGCATGCCGCGGAGACAACGAGCTGTCCGGCAGCGTGTCGGAGCTGTTCCCCGTCACGGACGTGTCGCGCGTGGAGATCCGCCGCAACCCGGAGGCGCTCCAGGTGAGCTACTTCCGCAACAACGGCCTGGACGTGGACCTGGTCGCGCGGCTCACCGTGGACACCGAAGGCGTGGACCTGAAGCCGGGCACGAAGGTGCAGCTGGGCGGCACCACGCCGTCCGGCCGCGACCGCGCGTCGGTGGTGCACGTGGCCGCGGGCGAGCCCGCGCGCGCCTTCACCCAGGTGGAGCGGGGCGACCTGGTGTTGGACGAAGGCGGCAACGTGGGAGAAGCCACGCGCGGGGACTTCTCCCTGTCCTTCAAGAAGGGCGACGGCTACGGCGCGGGGCGCAGCATGGAGGGGACGTTCAACTCCATGGCGCTCGACGCGGGCTTCGGTCCGGACCTGGGCGACGTGGTGGTCGACGAGCCCGCGCCCTGATTCACCTCAGGGCTTCCGGTGGAAGGCGCCGGAAGCCCTGACGTCCTGTCTCACGGCGTGCAGGTGTCGAGCGTCGCCATGCCCTGGGAGAGCTGTCCCTGGTGCGTGGCGAACTGCGCGAGCGCCGGCGCGCCGCCGTCCAGGAAGAGCTGGCGCGCGGTGTCCACCGCGTCCCGCGCGTGCACCGTCACGGTGGTGCCGGTGGCGTCCGTCACCTTCACCGCGCCGTCCGCTTGTCCCTGGGCGCGGATGAGCAGGGCGCCCGCCTCGTCGCGCGCGACCATGCCGTCTTCCAGCGGCTCGAAGTAGCGCACCAGCGGCTCCTGGCCCTCGCGCTGGAGCTCCAGGCGCATCACGCCGGACTCCACGTCGCGGGACATCTTCAGCGTGTCGGTGGGGCTGAGCTTCACGATGCGCGTGTTGGAGTCTTCCCCCTCCACGCTGCTCACCGGGTTGCCGCCGGTCCAGAACTCGATGCTGTTGACGACGATGGCGTCCACCAGCGTGCCAATCTCATAGACGGGCACCACGATGAACACGAGGAACACCAGCCACTGGACGAACTTGTTGCCGGAGATGCCCTTGTTGAACTGCCAGATCTTCTGCGTGAGCTTGAACGAGCCGAAGCAGCCGGTGGCATTCATCATCAGGACACCCGCGCACAGCACACCGAGCCAGCGGGACGGACGCATCTTCATGAAGCCCTCCTGGGGAATGGGGGACCGCGGAAGCGGCCGCCACCATGCCACGAAGGCTCAGTCCGGCTCGCTCTGAACCAGCCCGTACTTGTGCAGGAGCGAATAGAGGTGCTTGCGGTCCAGCTCCGCCTCGCGGGCGGCGCGGGCGATGTTGCCCCGGGCGCGGCCCAGCAGGCGCGTGAGGTACTCGCGCTCGAAGGCACGGACGAGTTCGTCCTTGCACACTTTGAAGGGCCCGGTGAACTCCACCGGCAGGAAGTCCCCGGCGGGGGTGGGCACGTCGCGGGTGAACTCGCGCAGCAGGTTGTCCCCGGTGAGGCCGGGGATGTCCACCATGTGCCGGGCGCGCTCCAGGGCGTTGCGCAGTTCGCGCACGTTGCCCGGCCAGGTGTGCCCCAGGAACTGCTCCTGAATCTTCTCCGGCAGCCGGGGCCAGAGGCCCTCGCCCGCGAAGGCCTCCACGAGCAGCGGGATGTCCTCCTTGCGGTCGCGCAGGGGCGGCAGGCTGACGGTGAAGACAGACAGACGGAAGTAGAGGTCCTCGCGGAAGCGACCCGCCTGCGTCTCCGCCCACAGGTCCTTCTTGCTGGCCACGACGATGCGCGCGTCGAAGGAGATGGGCGTGGAGGAGCCCAGGCGGCGGAACTCGCGGTCCTCGATGGCGCGCAAGAGCTTGGGCTGCAGGTCCAGGGCGAGGTCGTCGATCTCGTCCAGGAAGAGGGTGCCGCCGTGGGCGCGCTCCAGGCAGCCGATGCGCTGGCCCACCGCGCCGGTGAAGGCGCCCTTCTCGTGGCCGAACAGCTCGGACTCGATGAGGGAGTCGGACACGCTGGCGCAGTCGAAGACGACGAGCGGCCCGGCCGCGCGGGGGCTCAACTTGTGGATGGCCTTGGCGCCCGCGCCCTTGCCGGAGCCGGTCTCGCCCACCAGCAGCACGGTGGAGTCCGTGGGGGCGATGCGCTGGAGCAGCGCGAAGATCTGCCGCATGGGCACGCTGCGGCCCACGAGGTCGCCCAGCCGGTCCTCGACCGTGGGCTCCACCTGCACGGGCGCCATCTGCGGGCTGAAGCGCAGGCGCACGTCGCCCACTTCCAGCAGGGCGCCGGGGCGCAGGTAGGCCTCGCGCACCTGGGCGCCGTCCAGGAAGGTGCCGTTGGTGGAGCCCAGGTCCTGCACGAGGAAGCGGTCCCCCTGGCGGCGGACCACGAGGTGGTTGCGGCTGACGGTGGGGTGGTCGATGACGACGTCGTTGTCGGTGGACTTGCCGACGCGCAGGTCCTCGGTGGCCAGCGGGTACACGGTGCCCGCGCGTTCGGTGTCCAGCAGCACCAGGTGGAAGCGCTGGGCGGACAGCCGCTCTCCCTGCGCCCGCGCGGCGACGACGGTGTGCGTGGGGATGGGGGCGGGAGGCACGGAGGGCATGAGCGGGCGGGATTCTAGACGGCTTCGGGCCCGCGCGGGCTTTCTGTCGGCACCGCCGTGCCCGGCTGGTGGACAGCCGGGCACGGCGCGTCAAAAGCGTGCGCACCGGATTGTTTTCTTGGCGCGCGAGAGGACGGAGACATGAACGGCAACGGCCGCCCTCCCCGTGACGGGAAGGACGGCCGTGTCAGGACTTCCGTGCGGATGCGCCGTCAGTCGCCTTCGTAGATGCCGATGAGGCCCGGGGTGACGACGCCCGTCTTCGCGTTCTTGGTGCCCTCGAAGGAGACGAGGACGCGGCGCTTGCCGGCGGAGCGGTCGAACTGGATGTCGGACACGCTGCTGGCGGAGGTGAGCACGTTGCCGAAGACGTCACCGCTGTACTTCACCGTGCCGCCGCCCTTCAGGCGGGTGATGCCGCCCCACCAGTTGGCGCCCACCCAGAGGCTGCCATCCCAGGGGTCCGTCGCCACGGCGGACGTGGGCGCCATCGCGGGATTGCCGCCGCTGGCGGGCGTGTAGTTGACCAGGTCCTGCATCACCTTGGTCTCCACGGTCCCGTTCGCGCTCAGGCGGGCCAGGCCGTAGTAGAACGAGCTGACCCACACGCCGTCGTTGGCCGCCGGAGCCATGCCGGAGACGTTGTCGTCCACGCGCTGCGCCGCGGTGGGGTAGTTCGGCACGGCATCAGGCCAGATGTCGAAGCGGTTCCAGTCGTAGCCCGAGTCCTCCGTCTCGCTCTGGGCCGTCCAGTAGTCGTCCCCGTTGGTGCCGTAGCGGAAGCGCGTGGAGCGGATCTGTCCACCGAAGAAGACGTCGTGATTGTCCGTGATGGAGATGCCGTAGTAGCGGTCCGACAGCAGCTCACCCTTGGAGCCGGAAATGGCGGGGTGCACGTGCTCGTAGAGACCCGCGCACTCGAACTCCCACTTGAAGCCCTCCGTGGTCCAGGGGCGCGGATCCCAGCAATACGACGGGACGATGCCGTTGAACTTCGCGTCACCCATCGCGAAGCCGTGGTTGCCGCCAAACCAGACGACCTCCTTCACCGGGTCGTAGGCGATGCGGTAGACGGTGCAGAGCTTCTCGCGCCCGCGCAGCTCGGCGCCCACCTTCTTGGGGCCGGTGTGGATGTCGTAGTGCACGACATCCAGCTTGCCGTCCGCCTTGAGCGTCACCTTGTCCGCGTCACCGCTCTTGTAGACGCTCGCGTCCGGTTCGCGGTGGTCGTTCTCCGACTGGTCCCACTCGTCCTCGCAGGTGGGCATGCCCGCCTTGGGCGGCTTGCCGGCGTAGCCGACGAACACCGTGCCCGCGGGACCGCCCGCCACGGAGATGACCTTGAGGTACGGCACGCCCGGCGGAGGACCGCCCACGCCGTCGCGCATGCGGCCGTAGGGGCGCAAGCCATCGGACATCGTGAAGCGCTGGATGGTGTTGGAGCCCTTCTTGATGAGGAAGAGGCCTTCCTCACCGCCCGCGACCCAGACGTTTCCGCCCTGGTCCGCGCTGATGCCGTACACGTAGCGCGGCGCGCCCATGTCCTGGTTGTAGAACGTCCAGCCCGGCGCCGAGGGCAGGGGATAGGTCTGCACCTTCTCCGGGACACCCGCGTCCGTCCCGGTGCCAGCGTCGGTCCCGGCATCCGTGCCCGTCCCCGCGTCCGTGCCGGTGCCCGCATCCGTGCCCGTGCCCGCGTCGGTCCCGGCATCCGTGCCCGTCCCCGCGTCCGTGCCGGTGCCCGCGTCCACCTCACCCGTGCCGCCATCCTGCAGCTGCGGGTCCTCCACGGGCGTCACCGGAATCACCGGCGTGTCCACGTTCCGCGTGTCGCCGTCGTCTCCGCCGCAGCCTGCCCACCCCAGCGCGCCCACCAGCAGGACCGCCCCCGTCCACCGCCACCCGTGCCTCATATGACGCCCACCTCACACTCGCTCAGCGGAAGGTCCCCTTGCCGGACCTCCTCGTTCAAGGCGTTCCTGGCAAGGAGGGTGCCAGCCCCGGAGGGCCGGGAACCGTCGGGCCGCCGTCGGTGGGCGTCCGTGGAGCGACACCGGGTGGGCAACCGTTTGCCCAATGTGTGAACGCCGGGTTCCCGAAGCGCCCCCCAACCGTGCTAGGGCCTGGACAATGGCTGGGAACGACGCACGCGGCCGCACCCCGCTGTCCCTCGTGGGACAGGAGCCGGACCTCGTCTTCTACACACGGCAGGCCTCCGAACACGGCGGGCCCGTGCTCGTGCTGGGCGCCGCCAATGGCCGCGTGCCCTGGGCGCTGGCGGGCCATGGCTTCGCCACCGTGGGCGTGGACCCCTCCGAGGCGATGATCCGCTCCGCCGAGGAGCGCCGCGCCTCCGAGTCCGCGGACGTCTCCGGGCGCACGCGCCTCATGGCCGCCGACCCCCGCGCGCTGCGGCTGCCGGAGCAGTTCCCCCTGGTATTGGCCCCGCAGCACGCGCTGGGGCTGATGGCCGGCCGCGACGACCTGGAGGCGTTCCTCGCCACCGTGCGCCACCACCTGGCTCCCGGCGGCACCTTCATCTACGACGTGCTCAACGCCCCGCGCGAACCCGTGCTGCCGCGCGACGACGACGAGCCCGGCGCCGCGGTGGAGCCCCGCCGCCCCCTCTTCGCCCTGCACCTGCGCGAGCGGCGCCCGGCCGGCGGCCAGAGCCCCATCCGCCGCCTCAAGCTGCGCCACTTCCTCCCGGAGGAACTAGAGACCGCCCTCACCGCCAGCGGCCTCACCCTGCGCGAGCGCTTCGGCCGCTTCGACGGCAAGCCCTTCGACCTGGAGGACCTGCGCCAGATTGGCGTCGCCGGGACGTGACGGCCGCGTGCGCCTTTCAGCGCTCGAAGCGGTAGCCCAGCCCGCGCACCGTGAGGAAGTGCCGGGGCGCTTCCGGATCCGCTTCGAACTTCAGCCGCAGCTGGCGCATGAAGTTGTCCACCGTGCGCGCGCTGCCCTCGTAGTGGTAGCCCCACGCGCCGGACAGGAGCTCCTCGCGGGTGAAGGTGCGGCCCGGGTGCGCCAGGAAGTGCGCCAGCAGCTTGAACTCCTGCGCCGTCAGGTCCACCGGCTGCCCGTCGCGCGCCACCGTGCGCTGCGACAGGTCCACCTTCACGTCCCCGAACGTCACCGGCGGCGGCGCGGTGCCCGTGGCCCCGAACCGGCGGCGCAGCACCGCCTTGATGCGCGCGAGCAACTCCTGGAGCCCGAAGGGCTTCACCACGTAGTCGTCCGCGCCCAGGTTGAGGCCCAGGATTTTGTCCGACTCCTGGCCCCGCGCGGACAGCACCACCACGGGCGTGTCGCGGCCGCGCTGGCGCAGCTCGCGGATGACCTCGTAGCCGTTGAGCTCCGGCAGCATCAGGTCCAGCACCAGCAGGTCCGGCGCCTCGTCCAGCGCCTTGGCCAGGCCGGTGCGGCCGTCCTGGGCCTGAAGCACCTCGTAGCCCTCGAAGCGCAGGTTCATGGACACGCCGGTGAGGATGGACAGGTCGTCCTCCACCACCAGGATGCGCCGGGGCTTCTCCTCTTGCGGGACGGACGTGCTCATGCGCGGCTCACCGGGAGCTGGAGGGTGAAGCAGCTGCCCTGGCCGGGCTCGCTCTTCACGGTGATGCGGCCGCCGTGCGCGTCCACGATGCGCTTGCTGATGGCGAGCCCCAGGCCGCTGCCCTCCGTCTTGCGCGTGAGCAGGTTGTCCACCCGGTAGAAGCGCTCGAAGATGCGCTTGCGGTCCTTCCTGGCGATTCCCACCCCGTTGTCCTCCACCGACAGGTTCACGTAGCCGCCGTCTCTCTGTGCCCGGAGGGCGATTCTGCGGTGGGTGGGCCCACTGTACTTGTAGGCATTCTGCAACAGGTTGAGCAGCGCGCCCGCCAGCGCGACGCGGTCCACGTCCACCTTCGGCAGCCCGTCCTCCACCGCCACGGTGAACTGCATGTCGTCGCCCAGCCGCTGGGTGCGGAAGGCCGCCACCGCCGCGTCCACCACGTCCGTCACCGGCAGCGAGTCGCGCTGGTACACCTTGCGGCCGCTCTCGATGCGCGCCCAGTCCAGCACCCGCTCGATGAGGTCCGACAGCCGCTCCGTCTCCTTCGTGAGCAGGTCCAGCACCTCCTGCGTCTGCGCGGGGTCCTTCAGCCGGCCCAGGGCCAGCGTCTCGATGAACATGCGGATGGAGGTGAGCGGCGTGCGCAGCTCATGGCTCACCAGCGACACGAAGTCCGTCTTCATGCGCGACAGGCGCGCCTCGCGGTAGAGCACGCGGCCGGTGTACGCCACGCCGAAGGTGAGCGTCAGGTAGAACAGGCCCAGGAGCACGCCGTACACGACGCGGTTGCGCGTGGAGGCGCTCGCCACCGGATCCTCGCCCATGGGGAGCACCACCAGGCGGAAGTCCTGCAACGGCGCGGACAGCACCCGCTCCGCGAGCACCGGCGGCCCCAGCGCGTTCTGCCGCGCCTGGGCCACCTCCGACATCAGCCGGTTGACGAGCCCGCCCTCGCCGGCGGTGTCGCGCGGCACGGGCAGCAGCGTGAAGCGCACGGGCTCCGACGTGGTCCGTCCCTGCGCCTTCTCCGACAGCAGCCCGTCCAGCGCGATGCCCGACAGCCGCACGCCGCGCACGGAGGCGCCCTGGCGCTCGGCGGCCACCATCACCGCGCGGCCTCCCGTGGCGAGCGAGAAGACGGTGGTCGCCGTCGGCAGCGAGGCGGCCTCCGGCACCAGCGCCGCCAGGGCCTCCGCCAGCTGCGGATCCTTGGTGCGCACCAGCCCGTTCTCCACGTGGAAGGTGCCCTCCGGGTCGGACAGCTCCTGGTCGTCCGGCAGGAGGAACGCCAGCCGCTCGTTGCCCACCGGCTCCAGCCGTCCGCGGCTGAGCGCGCGGGGCACCTCCGCGGACAGGTCCGCCAGCGTCCCCCGCCACGCGGCCTCCAGGCGTTTCTCCACCGCCGCGCGCTCGTTGATGATGGCCACGACGCCGAAGCCGGACAGGCCGGCCGAGGGCAGCACGACCAGCAGGATGAGCAGCGCGAACGTGCGTCGGAAGCTGAGGATGACGGGCGCGGGACGTGACACGGCACCCCGTGTCTACACGCGACGCCGCCCGTGCGCTCGCGGCATTTGGGGGGAGGGGGAGCGTTCCCGACACTGTCGGGAGGCATACGGCCGGTGCGGAGGGCATCGACTTCGGGTGGGCGGGTGGGCGAGCATGCGGCCTTCGGGAAGGCGTGTGAGCTGGGCCGGCACGCTCCCGACAGGCCGTGGGGCCGCGCGCGGATGGGGCTGGACGCACGCGCCAGGCTTTCGCGGGAGGGGATGGCATTTCCGATGCGACGGCAGGGATGGGCCGCGCTGTGCGCGGTGACGACGCTGGTGCTTTCGGGCTGCAAGGAGCGCGAGGTGGCGGGCACCTGGAGCAACGCCTCCGGCTCCGTGGCGCTCAGCCGGGATGACTCGCTGCTCTACGTGGTGGACGCGGACAACGGCCTGCTCGCCGTGGTGGACACCGCCCGCCGGGAGAAGGTCTCCGAGGTGCGGGTGGGCTCGCGCCCGGAGCGCGTGGCGGTGGGCGTGGACGACACCGTGTACGTGACGAACCGGGGCGGCAGGAGCGTGTCCGTCATCCGCAAGGGTGACGCGGTGGAGGCCGCGCGCATCCCGGTGGGCGTGGAGCCCACGGGGCTCGCGGTGTCGCCGGACGGCAGCACGCTGTACGTGGTGAACAGCGCCACGCACCAGTCCGCCGCGCGGGGCAGCCTCACCGCCATCGACACGGGCACGCTCACGGTGCGCTGGGAGCTGCCGCTGGGCGAGGAGCCGCGCGGCATCGCGCTGCTGGAGGACGGCCGCAAGGCGGCGGTGTCGCTGTTCCGGCAGGGCGACGTGGTGACGGTGGACCTGTCGGACGCGAACAAGCCCAAGGTGATGCGCGACGGCACGGACCTGAACACGAAGGCCAACCGGCCGCCGTCCTCCGTGTCCAGCCCCCTGGCGGACGAGGTCATCGACCCCCCGCAGCTTCCCGACTCCCGGCAGGGCCCGCGCACCTTCCGGGCGCGAGGCATGGTGGACCTGTTGAGCGCGCCGGATGGACGTCGCCTCTTCGCGCCGGTGCTGTGGTCGCGCGAGGATCCGCTGGGCGGGCCCGTGGACGGCCGCGACCCGAACCCGGGCGATTCCATGTACGGCGGCGGGACGCCCTGCGGCGCGGCGGCGGGCGGCGGCGTGGTGGCGGCGGGCCTGGTGA
Organism: Corallococcus caeni; assembly: GCF_036245865.1. Lineage (NCBI taxonomy): Bacteria > Pseudomonadati > Myxococcota > Myxococcia > Myxococcales > Myxococcaceae > Corallococcus > Corallococcus caeni. The sequence continues at coordinate 209,318 of NZ_BTTW01000011.1, forward strand.
CCTTCGACACGGAGGACGAGGCGCCCCGGCCGGTGGTGGACGACCTGGACGAGTGCAAGCCGCCGCCGGAGGAGAAGCCGGACTACCCCACGTCGCTCATCGCGAGCCCGTCGTTCAAGGCGCCCCTCCAGGGGCCGGCGGCGGCGGTGGTGGACCCCACGGGCGCGTGGCTGTTCCTGGTGAACCAGGACTCGAACAACGTGGCCATCCTGCCCTCGTGGCGGCGCTCCGGGTCGGACCTGCCGAACGAGTCGAGCCCGGTGCGGCAGCTGGTGGACGTGGGCGCGGGGCCCAACGGCATCGCGCTCACGCGGGACGGGCGCAAGGCGTACGTCTACAACGCGTTCGACCACACGGTCAGCACGCTGGTGGGCGGGGCCGGGGACATCCGCGAAGAGGGCACGCGCCTGGTCATCGCGGGCGACACGCTGTCGCCGCTGGCTGCGGAGGGCCGGCGGCTGTTCTTCAGCGCGGTGGATCCGCGGATGACCAGCCCGTCCGTGGCGGTGTCCTGCGCGTCGTGCCACCTGGAGGGCCGCGAGGACGGCCACGTGTGGGGCTTCCCGGACGGGCCGCGCCAGACGCCCAGCCTGGCGGGCCGCATGACGACGGCCACGGCGCCCTTCCACTGGAGCGGCGAGTTCTCCGCGCTGGGGGACTTCATGAGCGCCACGGTGAAGGACCGCATGGGCGGCCAGGAGCTGGACGCGGACACGGTGGCGAAGCTGGGCGCGTTCATCGACGCCATCCCCGCGACGGACAACCCGTCCCGGGGCGAGCCGCTGACGGCGGCGCAGGCGCGCGGGGCCTCCCTCTTCAAGCAGGCGAAGTGCGACACCTGCCACACGGGCACGGCGCTCACGAACAACACCAACGCGGACGTGGGCACGTTCGTGCTGTCGGGCGTGCTGCGGGACGCGGCTGCGGTCGTCCGGTCGGGGCTCAACACGCCGTCGCTGCTGGGCGTGGGCCGCACCGCGCCGTACCTGCATGACGGCAGCGCGCCCACGCTCCGGGCCCGCCTGATGAACGGCCGCGAGTCGAACCAGCACGGCATGACGGCGGACCTGTCCGACGCGGACGTGGACGACCTGGTGGCGTACCTGGAGACGCTGTAGCGCGAAGCGAACCGCACGGGCGCGGTCATCCCCGCTGGGAGATGGCCGCGCCTGCTGGGCGCGAGACGGCGGTGTTCAAGAGGCAGGAGGCTTGCCTGCGCGAACCCGCCGTGTGCATGGTGCCCGCCGCTCATGCGCTCCCCCTCACAGGCAGCGGGTCCGTCCCAGCCCGGGATGGCGTACGCGCCCTGGGGGTTGGTGCTGCTGGTCCTGGTCCACCACTTCGGACTCTGGGCCTGGACGTCCTGGCACCGGGGCATCCCCGCGCTCCTGGTGTTGGACCGCTGGGACTCCCACCACTACAGCACGCTGGTCCTGGACGGGTACTCGTGGCCGCTCTGGGCCTTCCTGCCGCTGTACCCAGGCCTGGTCTGGCTGGTGCGGCTGGGGCTTGGCGGCACCCTGCCTCCCCAGGTCGTGGGCACGCTCCTGTCCACGGCGTGCCTGCTGGGGTTCATCGCGTGGAACACGCATGAGGCGCGGCAGGCACCACCGGGCCATGGGATGACGGCGCGGACGCCGTGGGGATGGTTCGCGTTCCTCTACGGTCCCGCCAGCTTCGCGCTGCACTCGCACCACACGGAGGGGCTCTTCCTGCTCCTGTCGTTCGGGGCCCTGGCGTGCGCCTCGCGGGGGCGGCTCCTGCCTTCCGCCGTCCTGGTCTCGCTGTGCATCTTCACCCGCAATCAAGGCTGCTTCGTGGCGATCTCCGCGGCGCTCCTGGCGGCCCTGCGCGAGCCGACATGGCGTGAGCGCTTCATGCGCTTCAGCGTCATGGGGGGCGTGGCGCTGCTGGCGTTCGCGGGGTTGCTGGTCTTCGAGTGGAGCCGGTCCGGGGATCCGTTCATGTTCCTGAAGGCGCAGCGGGAGTGGAACCACGTGGACTCCCTCTGGGAGGCCATCCGGGGATTGTGGTTCGGCAATGCCTGGCACCGGGGCTTCAACGGCTGGCTGGTGCTGCGGAACGCCTTTGGCGCGGTGTGGCTGGTGTTCGCATTGGTGTTGTGGCGCCGCGAACGGGCCCTGGGCCTCTATGCCCTGCTGTCGCTGCTAGTGATGCTGCCTCAGGGCGACCTGGGAAATGCCTTCCGCTTCGGCGCGGTGCTCTTCCCGGTGATGTTCGTCGCGGGTGACTGGCTGGCCACGCGCCCCGTGGCCATGCGCTGGACCGTGGCGCTGCTGCTCGTGTGGCTCAATCACAAGGTGACCCACGCCTATGCCATCGCGAAGTGGCCTTACTGAGAAGGGCTGTCAGGCGATGACTGCCTAGCCCGCGTCGGGGATACCGGGCGTGGCCGGCTTCGGAACCACCGGCGCCTTCACCGCGGGACGCGGGGCGGGGACGGGCCGCGGCGTCACCGAGCCCGGGGGCGCGGAGAGCAGGTCCGTCGTCCCCGCGCGCGGCGTGGTGAGGCTGTCCAGCGGCTCCAGCGGCGCATCCAGGAGGAGGCCGTCTCCCGCGTCGGCCGGAGGCTCCGTGCCTGCGTCCGCCGTCGGATCCAGCATGCCGTGGTGCGACGTCACCGCGAGGCGGGCCACGTCCAGCGCACGGTCGGGGTCGTCCCCCAGCCAGGTCACGACGACGACGCACGGCGTGTCGTCATCCCACGTCACCACCTGCGTCATGCCCTGGACGGGGTTGCGGCGCGCGGCGGCGCGGCCCAGCGCCGGAATCTCCTCGCCGCCCGCGTTCAGCGTGGGCGCGAGCAGCGCGCGAACATCCGCGTTCGCGTAGTGCGGCTGGCAGTCATACGCCACCGACACGGCCACGTCCGGCATCGCCGCCGAACGCAGCGAGCACAGCGGACCGCACGTTGGACACGCGCGGTCCTCCTTCATCGTGAAGCCGTTGAGCGTGAGGTCGCGCAGGTCCGCCGGCAGCAGTTCCTCGCACGAGGGCACGGTCAGCGGGGACGGCCGTCCCGGCAGCCCCGTGAGCGTCCCCGCATCCGACGTGCCCGTGCCCGCACCGGGTTTGCTGCACGCGCCCAATGCGAGCGCCATCAGCAGTGCACCCCGTCCGACCCTCATCCCGTCTGCTCTCCTCACCGACGCCATGCGCGCGGGCGCGGATGGTAGACCGGGCCCGGCCCCCGTCATCAGCATTGTGGCGAGGCTGCCGCTTTCCGGACGCGACCGGATGGCGGGAGAGAGGTCGGGCAGGCCGGCCTCGTTCAGGGCCAGAGCGTGGGCTAGGCTGCCTGCCTTCTTCCACCATGCGCCTCCCCGGTCTCCTCACCCTGTCGGTCCTGGCCCTGGCGCCGGCCGTTCCCGCGCGGGCCCAGACGCCCGTCCCGCCCTCCCGGAGCGCGACCCCCGACGAGTCCTGGAGCGAACCCGGCAAGCCCGCTCCCGAAGCCCCACCCCCGGAGCCCGCCCGTCCCCAGGCCGCCCCCAACGAGGAGGCCCCCACGCGCGTCCAGCCTCCGTCCGACACCCAGGGTGAAGCCGAGGGCTGGGAAGCCTTCCCCGGAGCCTCCGACGCCGTCACCGCGCCGCCTCCGCCCCCCCGGTACGCCCCACCGCCACCGCCCGCCGAGCCCCCGCCCACGCGACGCCGCGTCAAGCCGCCCCGCCCCCCGCGTCCCCCGAGCCCACCCCAGGCCCCCAACCGCTACGGGCTCTACGGCGGGCGGTCGCTGGGCTCCGGACACGTGGGCGTGGGCATGGAGCTGGGCTATCCCTTCGCGTCCGCGCGCGCCGTGTACGGCGTCCTGGAGCCCCTGGACCTGGGGCTGGGCGTGGACACCGTCTACGGCCTGATGACGGAGCTGCGCGCCAGCGCCCGCCTCACCCTCATGGACAGCCAGAACGTGAGCCTGGCCCTCGTGGCGGACGGGGGCCGCGCGTTCTTCCTGCGCCCCCCGGACACGGAGGACCGGGGCGCGCGCTACCTGAGCGGCCGGCGCGACTGGAACGTGGCCCCGGGGTTGGTGGCGTCCTTCCAGGGCGACGGCCCGCGCGCGTGGCGGCCGTACCTGGACGTCCGCGCCCTCTTCGCCTTCGACCTGGACCCCATCCAGCGCGACCCGCTGTCCGGCGTGCCGCCCGCGTGGAAGCTGGACGCCGCCGTCCTCGTCCGGTTGGGCGCCGAGTTTCCCGTCGGAGAGAAGACGTCCTACGCTGTCTCCTTCGGCGGGGACTTCCGCAGCCGCTCCACGGACGCGGAGTTCATGCCCACGCTGTCCGTGGGCGTGGTGTCCGCGCTGTTCTGAAGAACCCCCACTCCCCCTCTCGACCCGAGGTCATCTCATGCGCGGCAGTGTCATCGGTGCAGGCTCCTTCGGAACGGCGCTCGCCAACGTGCTCGCGGTGAATTGCGACGAAGTCCGCCTGTGGGGCCGCGAACCCTCCACCGTGGAGGCCATCAACACCCGCCACGAGAACGACACCTACCTGAAGGGCATCCCCCTCTCCGAGCGCGTGCGCGCGACCACGGACCTGGAGGAGGCGCTGGCGGGCTCGGAGATGGTGGTGCTCGCCACGCCCAGCCACGCCACGCGCGAGGTGCTCGCTCGCGCGAAGGCCTTCCTGCCGAAGAGCGTGCCCCTGGTCACGGTGTCCAAGGGCATCGAGAACGGCACGCTGCTCACCATGACGGAGCTGTTGGAGGACTGTCTGCCGGAGGAGTTCCACCCGTACGTCGCGGTGCTCTCCGGCCCCAGCTTCGCCAAGGAGCTGGCGCGGCGCATGCCCACGGTGGTGACCATCGCGTCGCACTGGGACAAGGTGGCCCAGCGCTGTCAGAAGGCGCTGCAGACGGACACCTTCCGCTCGTACACGTCCACGGACGTGGTGGGCGTGCAGTACGGCGGCGCGCTGAAGAACGTCATCGCCATCGCCGCGGGCATGGCGGACGGCCTGGGCATGGGCCACAACGCGCGGGCCGCCATCATCACGCGCGGCCTGGCGGAGATCACCCGGCTCGCCGTGCGCAAGGGCGCCAACCCACTGACGCTCTCCGGCCTGTCCGGCATGGGCGACCTGGTGCTCACCTGCACCGGCGAGCTCAGCCGCAACCGCCACGTGGGCATGGAGCTGGGCAAGGGCCGCAAGCTGCCGGACATCCTCGCGGAGATGAAGGAGGTCGCCGAGGGCGTGAAGACGGCGAAGAGCGCGCGCGACCTGTCCCTCAAGACGGGCGTGGAGCTGCCCATCTGCGAGCAGGTCTACCTCATCGCCTACGAGGGCAAGAACGCCAAGGCGGCGGTGGTGGACCTGATGACGCGCCAGCCGAAGTCGGAGCTGTCCGGCGTCTGAAGCGACGGAGCGCTAGTAGCGGCGCGGCCTGGCTTCCGGGCCTGCGCCGCGCACGCGCCACACGGTGAGCCGCTCGGAGTTGGTGTGGCTCAGGACGAGCCCTTCCGTCTGCATCTCCTCCAGCAGGCGGTTCGTCTTGAGGCGGTCCAGCCCGATGGTGCGGCCCAGCAGGTCGCCGGGCATGCCGCTGATGTTGCTGCGCAGCTCGTTGATGATGGCGCGCTTGAACTCGTTCTTCTGCAGGCCGTCCATGTCCTGCGTCCGCCACGCGGACAGGATGCCCCAGCCGATGAGCAGCAGCGTCACCACGGCGATGACCGGGTAGACGATGTGGCTGTTCTTCTCGAGCAGCTCGATGTAGCCGGTGGTGATGGACGAGACGGGCCGGTCGTAGTCCGGCCCGGAGTCCTGTCCGGGCAGACCTTCGATTTGGGCCGTCAACAGCGGGAGGAGCAGTTTCAGCGCGGGAGCCAAGGCCCCCCGACTCTACGGGGAGGGCCCCCGCGCCGACAACCCGCCCACCGTCACACCACGCCGATGGACTCGGACGCACCCTCGGCGAACAGGGTGGTGTCCGCCTTGGCCAGCAGCGTCGCCAGCCCTTCGCGCTTCACCGCGCTGATGGCCACGCCGCCCCGCGACCGCAGGAGCGCCTCCACCTCGTCCGCGGGCAGCTGGTCCGCCTTGTTCCACACCATCAGGCGCGGCTTCTCCATCAGGCCCAGCGAGTTGAGGATGGTCTCCACCGCCTCCACCTGGTCGTCGCGGGCCGGGTCGCTCGCGTCCACCACGTGCAGCAGCAGGCTTGCGTCGTACAGCTCCTCCAGCGTGGCGCGGAAGGCCGCCACCAGGTCCTTGGGCAGGTCCCGGATGAAGCCCACCGTGTCGGTGATGATGACCTCGCGCTCCTGCGGGAAGCGCAGGCGGCGGCTGGTGGGGTCCAGCGTGGCGAACAGCTTGTCCTCCGCCAGCACCTCCGCGTTGGTGATGGCGTTGAGCAGCGTGGACTTGCCCGCGTTGGTGTAGCCCACGATGGAGATGACCGGCACCTCGCGCCGGTTGCGCTGCGCCCGGCGGACGCTGCGCTCGCGGCTGATGACGTCGATGCGGCGCTCCAGGTTCGTGATGCGCTCGCGCACGCGGCGGCGATCGATTTCGAGCTTCGTCTCACCAGGGCCGCGGCCGCCCACGCCACCGCCCATGAGGCGGCTGAGCGAGTCATCCCCCTGCACCAGCCGGGGCAGCCGGTACTTCAGCTGCGCCAGCTCCACCTGCAGCTTGCCCTCCGCCGTCTGCGCGCGCTGGGCGAAGATGTCCAGGATGAGCTGCGTGCGGTCCAGGATCTTGAGGCTCGTCGCATCGCCGATGTGACGGCCCTGCGACGGGGTGAGGTCCTTGTCGAAGACGAGCAGGTCCACCATGGACTGCATGGAGCGCAGGTTCAGGTCCTCCAGCTTGCCCCGGCCGATGAGGTAGCGCGGATCCGCCTCGCGCTTCATCTGGAGCACGCTGTCCACCACCTCCACGCCCGCGGTGCGCGCCAGCTCCTTCAGCTCCGCCAGCGAGGACTCCGCCCGCGCGCGGTTGCCGTCCAGGCACACCGCCACCAGGATGGCGCGCTCGCGGCCGGACACGGTGCGCGCGGCCGCCTTGCGGTTGAGCTCCTCCTCCAGCGCGTCCAGCGTGGCCAGCAGGTCCGGCTGTTCACCGTGCACGGAGGGCAGGGTGGACACGTGCCAGAACTCACCCGAGCCGTTCTCCGGCACCAGGTAGGCCCAGTGCAGCACGCCGGGCAGACCGTCGTTGCCCACGCCCACGGCCGCCACGCAGTCCAGGCGCAGCAGCGCCAGGTCCGTGAGGTCGTCCTTCGTCAGGGGTTCGCTCTTCAAGTGCGTGTGCACCAGCCGCAGGCCGCGCAGACGAATCTGCCCGGCGCGCGCACGGCCGATGTCCGGCAGCTCCAGCTTGTGCGCGTTGCCCACGACGACGTGCTCGATGTCGCCCTTGCGGTTGATGAGGACGCCCACCTGACGGTTGAGCTCGTGCGACAGCTCGGTGAGGTGGCGGGCAAGCTCCGCGGACACGATTTCGCGCGGATCCACGCGGCGGCGGAACGTGTTGCGCAGCCGCTGCTGCTCGCTCGACTTCAGGCCCAGGGTGTTGCCGTAGATTTCCTTCAAACCGTTTCTCCTGGCGCGGACATCGAAGGGCCCGCGCTCCATTCAAGGCATTGGATGGACAGGGACCCTCCGCGTTTCATGACAACGGCCCCTGTTTTGCGCCTGCCGCGAAGCCTGGTGAACAACCGGCCACGCGCGTCATTTCCCGTTCCAGCCTACGCTGCCCGCCGTGACTGATTCCGCACGCAACGCCCTGCGCGAGGCCCGCCGCGTGGTGGTGAAGATTGGGACCAACGCGCTGACGAGCGCCACCGGCCGCTTCAACCGCGCCCACTTCGACGCGCTGGGGCAGGACCTGCTGTGGGCCGCCGGGGGCCGGGAGCTGGTGGTGGTGTCCAGCGGCGCCATCGCGCTGGGCATGGAGCGGCTGGGGCTGCCCGCGCGGCCCCGGGACATCCCGGGCAAGCAGGCGTGCGCGGCGGTGGGGCAGAGCCGCCTGATGCAGGCGTACGAGGAGGCCTTCAGCCACGCGGAGCGGACGGTGGCCCAGGTGCTGCTCACCCACGAGGACGTGCAGGAGCGCCGGCGCTACCTCAACGTGAAGCATGCCCTGGACCGGCTGCTGGCCGCGGGCGTGGTGCCGGTCATCAACGAGAACGACACCGTGTCGGTGGACGAGCTGAAGTTCGGCGACAACGACACGCTGGCCAGCCTGGTGGCCGGCGTGGTGGAGGCCGACGCGCTGGTCCTCCTGTCCGACGTGGAGGGCCTCTACACCGCCGACCCGCGCAAGGACGCCGACGCCCGCCTCATGCCCGCCGTGCCGCGCGTCACCTCGGACGTGCTGGCCCTGGCCGGCGACGCCACCAGCGCGGTGGGCACGGGCGGCATGGCGTCCAAGGTGCGCGCCGCCGCTCGCGCCGCGGAGCTGGGCATCCCGTGCGTCATCACCTCCGGCGCGGTGCCCGGCCGCCTGCGCGACGTGCTGCGAGGGGAGGCCGTGGGCACGCTCTTCCAGCCCGCCGGCCGCCGCAGCGCGCGCACCGCGTGGATCGCCCACGCGCTCAGGCCCCGGGGCCGGCTGGTGGTGGACGCGGGCGCGAAGGAGGCCATCGTCACCGGCAAGCGCAGCCTGCTGCCCAGCGGCGTGACGGGCGTGGAAGGAGACTTCGGCCGGGGGGACCCGGTGGACCTGACGGACGCGGCCGGGACGGTGTTCGCCCGGGGCCTGTCCACCTACGACGCCAACGAACTCAAGCGCATCGCCGGGCGGCGGAGCGCGGACATCGAGGCGGTCCTGGGCTACCGCTACCTGGATGAGGCGGTGCACCGCGACGACCTGGCGGTGCTGTAGCGGCCCCGGGCGCAAGCCGCCTAGATGGAGCAGGAGACGGACTTCACCGTGCCGGGCGTCTCGTCCGTGAGCCGCATCAGCGCGCGGAACTCCGGGGAGTCCACCTTCATCAGGAGCAGCGACACCTCCAGCTCCCCTGGCACCCGGCCCAGCTGGAGCTTGCGCTCCTGGCCGTGCAGCAGCGCGAGCTGCGAGTGGCCTTCCCCTTCAGGCAGGGACAGGTCCACCTGGAGCTGGAAGGAGTCGCCCTCGCCCTTGGGCGTGAGCACCAGCCGGTAGTCCGGCACCGTGGCGCCCGGACGGCGGCGCTCGGCGCGCAGGGTGCGGCCCGCCTCGCCCAGCAGCTTGGGCTGGGCGATCAGCCTCCCGTCGCGCCGGACCTCCAGCGCGAAGTAGAGCGGTTCGGAGCGGGCGTGCGCCGGGGTGGAGACGAAGGCCAGCAGCACCAGCGCCAGCCCGGGCAGCCACGTCTTCAGCAGGGAGGTGCGGTCCATGGTCGAGCCCTCGTCAAAGCCTTGCGTCCGCCGCGTCGCCCCCACGGCAGCCAGCGGAGCTTCCACCAGAGGCCCTGGCGGAGGCGCGCTGTCGCTTCTCACCCAATTCGACAGGGTCCAAGGAATAACCCAGACGCGCCCCGAGTGCGAGCCCCACGCCCGGGGTTGTCTGCTGCCTTGCGGACGAAACGAGGGGTACATGGTTGTACCTGCTTGCCTGTTCAGGTCTGGGGGACTATCTCCCCCTTGGACGGAGCCAGCCCCCTCCCGTGTTCCCTTCCTGTCCCTTTCCTGGCCTGCTCCCTTCTCCCACCCCGGAAGTCCCCGGTCTCTTGATCTCCCGGGTCCTGTCCGCCATCGTCACCGATCTCCTGAATGGACCGCACGGAACGCATCCTTGATCTCGTGGCACTGCTGCTCGACGCGCGGGAACCCATCTCGTGGGCCGAACTGCGTGAGCACTTCCCCGCGGACTACGGCGGCTCGGACGACGCCGCTGAACGCAAGTTCGAACGTGACAAGGCGGAGCTCGTCGAGCTGGGCTTCCCGCTGAGCTACGTGCAGGGCGACGACGAGCGGCGCGACGGCTACCTCGTCGACCGCAACGTCTACTACCTGCCGGAGGCCGACCTCACGAAGGAGGAGCTGGCCGTCCTCTACGCCGCCGGGTCCGCCGCGCTCGCGTCCGGCGCGTTCCCGGGCCGCGACGACCTGGCGCACGCGCTGCGCAAGATCGGCTTCTTCGCCGGCGAATCCCTGCCCACCCCGCGCGTGCGCATGGAGCTGGGCACCGGCCAGGAGGGCCAGGAGAAGGAGGTCTCCGCCCGCCTGGAGCAGCTCTGGGACGCGTGCTCCGCGCACAAGTGGGTGCAGCTCACCTACGGCAGCCCGCGCAAGGACGGCGTCACGGAGCGGCGCGTGGACCCCTACGGCCTGGCGCTGCGGCGCGGCGTCTGGACGCTGGTGGGCTACTGCCACCTGCGCCAGGGCCTGCGCACCTTCCACGTCCACCGCATCCGCGAGCTGAAGGTGAACACCGCCCGGCCGCGCACGCCGGACTTCGAGGTGCCGGCGGGCTTCTCGCTGGACGCCCACGTGGCGTACTTCCCCTGGCAGTACCGCTTCCACGAGCCCCTGGAGGTGACGCTCCAGCTCACCGGGCCGCAGGCCTCGCGCGCGGGCTCGCTGTTCCCGGGCGCGGCGCTGGAGCCGGTGGGGGAGGGCGTCGTGCGGGCCCGCTTCCCGGTGACGTTCCTGGACGGGCTGGCGCGCTTCGTCCTGTCCCTGGGCTCGGACTGCCGCATGGAGGGGCCTCCGGAGGCGCGCGAGCGCCTGGAGCACATGGCGGCGAACATCCTGGCGAAGCACGCGCCGGTGGAAGGTCAGCGGGTGAGCGCATGAGCAACGTCCACGAGCGGCTGCGCCGCCTGCTGTTCCTCGTCCCCTACGTCTCCAAGCACCCCGGCGTCACGGTGGAGGCCCTGGCCAAGGCCCTCAACATCAGCCGCGAGGACCTGCTGGAGGAGCTGGACCTGCTCACCTGCGTGGGCCGGCCGCCCTTCAACCCGGACGACTACATCGACATCTACGTGGACAACGACCGCGTCTACGTGGACCTGGATCAGCGCCTGTTCGCGCCGCCCCGGCTGACCGCGGGCGAGGCCGCGGCCCTGGCCGCCGCGGCGGAGCTCTTGCGCCCGGCCACCGGCGACGCGCTCCAGAGCGCCCTCACGAAGCTGGAGGGCATCATCCCGCCCGCGGCCCGCGAGCGCTTCCGGGACATGTACCGGAAGATCGACGCCTCCGCGGACGCGCCCCCGGCGCTGGGGCCGCTCACCCGCGCCATCCTGGAGCGGCTGGAGGTGACGTTCGGCTACGCCAGCCCCGGCCGCCCCGCGGAGCCGCGCCGGGTGCGCCCCTACGAGCTGCTCAGCCACCGCGGTCAGTGGTACCTCCAGGGCTTCTGCCATACCCGCCAGGACGCGCGCCTGTTCCGGTTGGACCGCATGGAGGACCTGGCCGTCACCACCACCGCCTTCCTGCCCCCGCCGGACGCCCGCGCGGACGTGCCCAACCCGGCGCGCGGCGCCAGCGAGGCCTCCGTCCGGGTGCGCTTCACTCCCACGGCGGCGCCCTACGTGAAGGAGCGCTTCGGCCAGGACGCCCGCCCGCTCGCTGACGGAGGGGTGGAGGTGCGGGTGGCCGGAGACAGTGAGCGCTGGCTCACGCAGTGGGTGCTATCCTTCGGGGGAGAGGCGGAAGTGCTGGAGCCGGCGAGCGCGCGCGCCGCCGTTGCCCGAGCCGTACATGCCTCGATAGGCTCCTAGGACGACATGGCCTTCCAACTGACGATCTCCGAGGGAAAAGACGCCGGCAAGGAGTTCGTCTTCGACCAGGACTCCGTGCTCATCGGGCGCACCTCCGAGTGCGACGTGGTGCTCTACGACCCCGGCATCTCCCGCCGCCACTGCCGCATCTTCCAGGACGGAGACGGCTACGCGGTGGAGGACCAGAAGAGCGCCAACGGCACCCTGGTCAACGGCACGGCCGTGCAGAAGCAGACACTGAAGGACGGCGACACGCTGACGCTGGGCCCGGTGACGTTCCTCTTCGCGCTCGCGGCGGAGGACGCGCCCACCGGCGAGGACGAGAAGCCCGCGGAGGACGGCGCCAACAGCACGCGCATCGTCTCCCTCGACTCCCTGCGCAAGCAGCGCAACAAGAAGGCCGCCGCGGCGCTCGTGCCAGAGGGCGCGGACGAGGAGGACCTGCAGGGCATCCGCGCGGAGTCCACGCGCATGAACATGCGCGCCATCCGCCGGCCCACCTCCAACGCCCAGCGCGCCATCCCGCAGGAGCCGCCCCCGCCGGAAGAGGACGCTCCGGCCGCCATTGAAAAGCCGGCCCCCGCGCCCCCGCCCGCGCGACGCACCGGTTCGCAGTCGTCCCGCGCGGTGGCCCGCACGCCGCGTGCCGGCGCCTCCAGCGGCAGCGGCCTGTCCGCGGCCGAGCGCGCCCGCATCCGCCGTGAGACGCCGGGACTGGTGGCCAACCTGCGCCTGTTCTGGGCGGAGGCGAACTCCAAGGTCCGCGCGGGCGTGATGGCCGGCGGCGGCGTGGTGGTGCTGGGCCTCTTCGCCCTCATGTACTGGCTGGTGCTGGGCGGCGACGACAAGGTGCAGAAGGGCGAGGAGCCCGTGCGCCTGTCCAACCAGCCCATCAACGACTCGTTCGGCCTGGGCGACGGCGTCACCTGGAACCGGCCGGACATGAAGGTCTTCGAGTGGGAGTTCGTCGCCGCGACGCGCGCGGTGGTCATCCTCCACTACCAGGCCCAGGGCATCTCCAAGGACGAGGTGGTGGTGAGCGTCAACGGCGTGGACGTGGGCAAGGTGCCCCCGGACACGATGGCCAGCCAGGAGCGCTCGCTGGAGCTGATGATCCCGCCCCAGCAGCTGCGCAAGGGCGAGCCCAACCGCATCATCTTCGACAACACCCGCAACCCGCCCGGTGAGGACACCTGGCGCGTGTGGAACGTCTGGGTGGAGCGCGCGCTGCTGCCTGAACAGCTCTCCACGCAGCAACTGGTGCAGACGGCCAGCGATTCCTTCAAGAAGGGCCGCAAGAACTTCGACACGCCGGACATCGGCGCGCGCAACCGCTACGAGGCCTGGAAGGCCTTCCGCGAGGCCTGGCTGATGCTGGAGGCCCACCCGGACCCCAAGCCGGACCTCTACTTCGAGGCCCAGGAGGCCATGAAGCGCGCCCAGATGGAGCTGGACCGCACCTGCTCCAAGCTGCTGCTGGAGGTGGAGGGCTACTACAACCAGGGCCACTTCAAGCAGGCCGCCGCCACGCTGGACCACATGCGCGAGTACTTCCCCGAGTACGACCAGCCGTGCGCCACGCGCGCGGAGAACAAGCGCGTCGAGTACGGCCTGTAGTCCCGGCCGTTGTCTGGCGGACGGTGCAACCCCGCCAGCAAGGCGGGCAGGGCCCGTCCGGGTTGCCGGTCCCTCCCCCCGTTCCCACCCTCAAGAGGGTGATGCGTGAGCTGGCGGGGGAGGACGGGCAGACGGAGGGGTTGGTTCCAGCGGCGCCGAAGCTGGCGCGCTCGACGGGGCCGGTGCCCGAGCACGCTCCGGTGTGGAGCGACGGGGTGTCCCGGCGCCTGCTCGCCCGCTACTACCTGCCGCAGCACCACCCCACCCTCCAGGGCAACGCGTGCCGCCTCTTGCGCGACGGCGTGGAGGCCTACCCGGAGATGCTGGAGGCCATCCGCCGCGCGCGCCGCTCCATCCGCCTGGAGACGTACATGTTCGTCACCGACGCGGTGGGCGAGCTCTTCGGCCAGGCGCTGGCGGAGGCCGCCGAGCGCGGCGTGCACGTGAAGGTGCTCTACGACGCGGTGGGCTCCTGGACCAGCCGCAGGAGCTTCTTCGAGGGCCTGCGCCAGCGCGGCGTGGACGTGCGGGCGTTCAAGCCCTTCAGCCTCCAGCGCGGACTGCGCCACCTGCTGCGCCGGGACCACCGGAAGATTCTCGTGGTGGACGGCACGGTGGCCTTCACGGGCGGGGTGAACATCGCGGCGCACTGGGCCCCGGAGGGGCAGGGCGTGGCGTGGCGCGACGACGTGCTGCGGATTGAAGGCCCGGCGGTGCACGAGCTGGAGCGGCGCTTCCTGGCCACGTGGCGGATGATGTTCCGCGACCGCCTGAGCCGGCTGCGCCGGAAGATCCGCGGCGGGGCGCACGCGCCCAGGGCCCTGCTCCCCCGGGGGGACGTGGGACTGGCGGTGCTGTCCAGCCGCCGCAGCATCCACCGCGCGTACCTGCACGCCATCCAGCGCGCGCGGGCCAGCGTGCTCATCGCCGCGGGCTACTTCGTGCCGGACCGGCGCATGGTGGCCGCGCTCAAGGACGCGGCGAAGCGCGGCGTGGAGGTGAGCCTGCTGCTCAACGGGGGCAAGAGCGACCACCCGTTCCTGGAGCACGCGACGCGCGCCTTCTACGAGCCGCTGATGGAGGCCGGCATCCGCATCTTCGAGTGGCGCCGGGGCGTGCTGCACGCCAAGACGGCCGTCGTGGACGGCGTGTGGGGCACCATCGGGTCGTTCAACCTGGAACGGTTGTCGCTGGCCTTCAACCACGAAGTGAACGCCGTCTTCGCGGATCCCCGGCTGGGGCGCGACCTGGAGGACTCGTTCCGTCTGGATTGCGGCAACTGCCGCGAGGTGGACCTGGCCGCTTTCCGCCGCCGGCCCCTCTGGCAGAAGGCCGTGGAGCGCGTGCTGTACTTCTTCCGCAAGGTGCTCTGAGCGGGGCCGTAAGCCCGGGGGCCAAGGCAACCGTCCACCGTCTTCAACGCGGTGCAGGAACCCTTTGCATGCCGGGGGGGACACGCCTAGAAGTTGCGTCATTCCGGCACGGAAGGACGGCAACGCACATGACGGACAGTTTCGGCACCAAGGCCCAGCTCAAGGTCGGCTCGGCCACCTACGACTACTTCAGCCTGGCCACGCTGGCGAAGGCCCACCCGGCGGTCAACCGCCTCCCGTTCTCGCTCAAGGTGCTGCTGGAGAACCTGCTGCGCAACGAGGACGGCCGCGTCGTCAAGCGCGAGCACATCGAGAAGATGCTCGCCTGGGACCCCAAGGCCGCCCCGGAGACGGAGATCTCCTTCCACCCCGCGCGCGTGCTGCTCCAGGACTTCACCGGCGTGCCGGCCGTCGTGGACATGGCCGCCATGCGCGAGGCCCTGGCCGCCATGGGCGGTGACCCCGCCAAAATCAATCCGCGCAACCCGGCGGACCTGGTCATCGACCACTCGGTGCAGATCGACTCGTTCGCCACCACCGCGGCCTTCAAGGAGAACGCGGAGCTGGAGTTCGAGCGCAACCGCGAGCGCTACGCCTTCCTGCGCTGGGGCCAGAGCGCGTTCAAGGGCTTTGGCGTCGTTCCCCCGGACATTGGCATCTGCCACCAGGTGAACCTGGAGTTCCTGGCGCAGGTGACGTTCCGCCAGGGCAAGACGGTGTACCCGGACACGCTGGTGGGCACGGACAGCCACACCACGATGATCAACGGCCTGGGCGTGGTGGGCTGGGGCGTGGGCGGCATCGAGGCGGAGGCCGCGCTGCTGGGCCAGCCCATCACGATGCTCATTCCGCAGGTGGTGGGCTTCAAGCTCACCGGCAAGCTGCCCGCGGGCGCCACGGCCACGGACCTGGTGCTCACCGTCACGCAGATGCTCCGCAAGAAGGGCGTCGTCGGCAAGTTCGTGGAGTTCTACGGCGAGGGCCTGAAGAACCTGTCGCTGCCGGACCGCGCCACCATC
Organism: Corallococcus caeni; assembly: GCF_036245865.1. Taxonomy (NCBI): domain Bacteria; kingdom Pseudomonadati; phylum Myxococcota; class Myxococcia; order Myxococcales; family Myxococcaceae; genus Corallococcus; species Corallococcus caeni. The sequence continues at coordinate 225,000 of NZ_BTTW01000011.1, forward strand.
GCGAACATGGCCCCGGAGTACGGCGCCACCATCGGCTTCTTCCCGGTGGACGAGGAGAGCTGCAACTACCTGCGCTTCACCGGCCGCCCGGATGACGTGGTGGCGCTGACGGAGGCGTACGCCAAGGAGCAGGGCCTGTGGCTCAACGCGGGCGCCCAGGAGCCGCTCTTCAGCGACACGCTGGCGCTGGACCTGGCCGCCGTGGTGCCCAGCCTCGCGGGCCCCAAGCGCCCGCAGGACCGCGTGCCCCTGAAGGACATGAAGGCCGGGTACGAGTCGTCGCTCGTGGAGATGCTGTCCGCCGGCAAGAGCAAGGGCGAGGACGACGAGGGCCCCAAGGGCGGCGCGAAGGCCCCCGCGGCCCCGGTGCCCCCGGAGCGGCTGGCCCAGTCCGTCACCGTGAAGGCGGGCAAGCAGAGCTACACGGTGGGCCACGGCGCGGTGGTCATCGCGTCCATCACGTCCTGCACCAACACGTCCAACCCGGCCGTGCTGGTGGCCGCGGGCATCCTGGCGAAGAAGGCCGTGGAGAAGGGCCTCAAGCCGCAGCCCTGGGTGAAGACGTCCCTGGCCCCGGGCAGCCGCGTGGTGACGGAGTACCTGCGCGACGCGGGCCTGCTGCCCTACCTGGAGGCCGTGGGCTTCCACGTCGTGGGCTACGGCTGCACCACCTGCATCGGCAACTCCGGCCCGCTGCCGGAGGCCGTGTCCAACGCCGTGGTGGAGGGCGACCTGGTGGTGGCGGCCGTGCTGTCCGGCAACCGCAACTTCGAGGGCCGCATCAACCCGCACGTGCGCATGAACTACCTGGCGAGCCCCCCGCTCGTGGTGGCGTACGCGCTGGCCGGTGAAGTGGGCCGCGACCTGGACAACGAGCCGCTGGGCACGGACCCCAACGGCAAGCCGGTGTTCCTCAAGGACATCTGGCCGTCCAACGAGGAGATCAAGGAGACCATCCGCACGGCCGTGAAGCCGGAGCAGTTCCGCAGCCAGTACGCCAACGCCATGGACGGCGACACGCTCTGGCAGCAGCTCCAGGTGAGCAAGGGCTCCACGTTCCAGTGGGATGAGAAGTCCACCTACGTGCGCAAGCCGCCCTTCTTCGAGAACCTCCCGAAGGAGCCCAAGGCCGTGCAGGACATCAAGGGCGCGCGCGTGCTGGCGCTCCTGGGTGACTCCGTCACGACGGACCACATCTCCCCCGCGGGCAACATCGCGAAGACGAGCCCCGCCGCGAAGTACCTCATGGCGGAGGGCGTGGAGCCCAAGGACTTCAACTCCTACGGCGCGCGCCGCGGCAACCACGAGGTGATGGTGCGCGGCACCTTCGCCAACATCCGCCTGAAGAACCTGCTCGTTCCGGGCGTGGAGGGCGGCGTCACGGTGCACATCCCCACGCGCGAGCGGATGAGCATCTACGACGCGTCCATGAAGTACCAGGCGGACGGCACGCCCCTGGTGGTGCTCGCGGGCGCCGAGTACGGCACGGGCTCCAGCCGCGACTGGGCGGCCAAGGGCACGCAGCTGCTGGGCGTGAAGGCCGTCATCGCCAAGAGCTTCGAGCGCATCCACCGCTCCAACCTCGTGGGCATGGGCGTGCTGCCCCTGCAGTTCGAGGCGGGCCAGGACGCGCAGTCGCTGGGCCTCACCGGCCACGAGACGTTCGAGATCACCGGCATCGCGGAGGGGCTGGCGCCGCAGAAGAAGCTCACCGTGAAGGCCACCGGTGAGAAGGGCCCCATCGAGTTCACGGCGCTGTGCCGCATCGACACGCCGAACGAGCTCGACTACTACCGCAACGGCGGCATCCTCCAGTACGTGCTCCGCCAGCTCGCCAAGGCGTAAGGCGCGCGCGTCACGCGGTGTCGCGGCCCGGCCGCCCTCGCTTCATGGGAGGGTCGCCGGGCCGTCGTCTTTTCCTACTCCGCTCGCAGGCGCGTCCAGGCGGCCACGTAGCGCGACAGGCGCTCGGCGTCCTTGGGCGTGACGTCCTTCAGCCGGCGCACGTCCATGTTGTCCTCCAGGTCCGCCAGCTTCACGCGGCGGGCCAGGGGGTGGGGACGCAGCCGTTCGATGAAGGCCTCGTAGGTTTCGCCTTCGCGCTTCGTGAGGCAGTCCAGCGCGGACAGCACGTCCTCCGGGTAGCCCATCTCCCGCAGGCGCTCCAGGGTGTACGGCGTGTCCTCCACCACGTCGTGGAGGATGGCCGCGGTGCGCTCCGCGTCGGATGACAGACGCAGCATCACCCTCAGCGGGTGGAGGATGTAGGGCTGTCCTGCCTTGTCGCGCTGACCCTGGTGCGCGGCCACCGCCAGGGCGATGGCGTCTTCGAGCGTGGGCATGGACGTCAGCTTCGCACGCCCGGCGGGCTCACGGCTCAATGGTTCATGTTGCCGGAGCCCGTGCCGCCGCCCGCCTGCGCCGAGTAGACCTCGCCGCCGCCGCTGGACTTGAGCAGCCCCTCCACGGCGAGCACGTTGGGGTCCAGTTGGTTGGTGTCGCCCCGGCGCGGAATCAGCGTGTCGCTGATGCACAGGGCGCCCACGACGACGTTCTGATCATTGTCGCGGTTCCACTCGGGGGGGAGCGGCTTGAGTTCGTCCTCGTTGTCCCGGACGTAGAGGTACACGTCGTCCTTGCCGTCGCCGTCCAGGTCCGCGAACAGCGCCGGGTTCACCGCCTTGATGGCCGCGCGTCCGGCGGCGGTGCGCGGGTTGGCGGGCGACGGGTTGGTGGGCGAGGCGATGGGGTCGTAGACGGACGGCGCGCCCAGGAAGGTGTTCCACTTCGCGAAGTTGCGGCCGAAGTAGGCGCGCGCCAATTGCAAGCCGCTCTCCGCGCAGCCCTGGCGCTGGCCCGTGCGGCTGGAGGTCACGGCGCGCGTGCGCTCGCTGCTGGCGTAGGCCATCACGCCCGCCACCAGGCCCAGGAGCACGGTGACGAGCAGCACGACGAGCAGCAGCGTGGCGCCGCGGGTGGAGCGGGGGGCTCTGGACGAGGGGCGCGGGGACATGGCGGAGGACCTCACGGAAGACGGACTCACAGGCTGGCCGAGGCCAGGTTGGGCAGCTCCGCCCGGCGCGAGAAGAGGCTGCGGAAATAGCCGTCCGCGGGCACGGCGGCGGGCGTGTGGTTCTCCACCGTGAGCGGCAGGTCCTCGGAGAGGACGGCCTGGTCCCGCGTGTCGCGGCGGGGCGAGCGGCCCGTGGCCACCACGCTGACGCGCACCGAGCGCAGGCCCGGCGTGTACTCGGGCTTGAAGCCGTTCTGGAAGTCGTAGTGGGCCGGGTCTCCCGAGTTCGTGGCGTCGACGCCGAAGGCCACCTGGAGGTCCTCCACGAAGTCCTGCACCACCACCGGGGCGCCCATATCCACGAAGGGGCGCCCCGCCACGTCACCGCCGGGCTTGCCCTCCGCGCGCATCAGCGCCTTGCGGCCGTTGGCCGGGTTCGTCCCGATGAAGAAGTGCAACAGCCGCACGGAGTACACCATGTCCGTGCGCTGGAAGCCGCCCTTGTGGGGCGCGTTGGAGAAGCCCGGCACGCCGGCCTCCAGGTAGTTCACCGTGGCCGTGGGCGGGGTGCTCGTCACCGACGCCTGGGTGAGCAACGCGCCGCTCTTCATGTTGCTGGCCACCAGCATCGGGTTGGCGGGCACAGCGCCGCTGGGCGTGCCCACGCAGTTGACCTCGATGGGGCCGGTGCCGCTCTTCACCACCGACATCGCCGCGCCCGGCGCGCAGTCGCGGCCCAGGTAGTTGCGGTCTGGCACCACCAGCCACAGGTCGTCGCTGCCGTCCGTGCCCGGCGCGTTGCCGGACGTGGTGGCGGCGAGCACGCCCGTGCCCGCGCCGTCCCCGCCGAAGACGGGGTTGATGCGCTGGGGCGTTCCGCCGGACACCACCCAGAGGCCCTCGGACATGCCCGCGCCGGCCTGGCGCACCGCGGACAGCAGCGTCTCTCCCGCGAGCCGCGCGTGGTCGTGGCTGTCCGCCACGTGCTCCGTGTTGTGCACCACGCGCCCGCCCGCCAAGAGCAGCGCCGTGGCCGCCGCGAGGATGATGGTGGCGAGCGCCGCGGCCACCATCGTCTCCAGCAGCGTCATGCCGCGGGTCTTCGTCCGGAGCTTCGACTGGAGCTTCGAGCGGAGCCTCATTGGACGAACACCTCGCTGTGCACGATGGCGCGCTCCAGGCTGTCGCCCTTGCGGAACGCGCGCGTCCAGAAGGTGAAGGGCAGGGCGCCGGTGGGCACCAGGGCCTGGGCCGCGGGTGGCAGGTCCCTGGGCAGCCCCTGCGTCACCAGGATTTCCCGGCAGTAGACGTCGCGGGGCAGCACCGTGTCCGGGGTGGTGGCGTCGCAGGGCGTGCCGCTGGGCACGTCCAGCGCCGGCTCCACCTGGCCCGTGGGGCGCACGCGGAAGTAGGCGCCGGTGCCCACGTCGCCCGCCTGCGGCGTGCTGGGGTCCAGCTGCCAGGGCGCCGCGCCCAGGGCCAGCTCCGACGGGTAGATGGCGGGCCGCGCGACGGCCTGGTTCGCCAGCTCCAGCTTGGACGCCAGCCACAGCCGCTGGACGCGCGCCTCCAGCAGCATGCGCCGCCCCTGGAGCACCTGGCCGTCCTTCACGTCGCGGGTGGCGGCCACCATGCCCATCACGGCGCCCACGGCCGCCAGCGCCAGGACGCTCATGGAGATGAGCACCTCCAGCAGGCCGCTGCCCCGGCGGGAGGAAGAGGGAAGGGCTCTCATTCGAGGAACCTCTGGCTCCAGTTGAGGAGCTGGTAGAGCACGCCGTTCTCGCCGGCCACGGAGTTCTTCGAGGTGGGGCTGGAGGCCCCCTCGTTGCTCCCGTTGTCGATGCGCGTGACGCGCAGGGCGCTCACCTCCGCGCCCACGATGTAGTCCTGGGACGTGCCGCCGCTGTCGCGGTGGTAGACGGCCACGCCGCCGTAGTTGGCCAGCGACGCGCCGCTCATCGGTTGGATGTCCCGCTGCGCGGCGGGCGTGTTGCCCAGGTCGATGCTGTACGTGTGGCCGCGCACGGAGGCGCTCAGCAGCATGGGGTCGTTCACGGACTCCTCCGCGGTGCTGAAGTACGCGGTGCGCCCCGCGATGGTGATGTTGCCGTAGACGTGCTCGGGCGCGGCGAACACGAGGGGGAAGGGCGCGGGCTCCTGGAGGACGCCGAAGGTGGTGGCCTCGGTGTGGGCCAGGTTCGCGCTGATGGGCGAGCCGTCCAGCCGCTTGCCGTCCATGCCCAGGGGCAGGCGCAGGCCGGCGTCCAAAAGCAGCGCGTGGAAGCGGCCCCCCACGGAGTCCGGCACCCAGTCCATGCCGGCGGTGCCCACCAGGGCCACCACCTTGCCCTTGTACTGCCCGAAGGCGGAGGTGTCCGCCGCGTCGCGCGGGATGCGCGCCAGGCCCACGTTGGTGCTGATGGGCTGGCTGGTGACGGGCAGCCCGCCGATGTTCATCGCCGTGTACTTGCAGGGCGCGGCGTCGCTGCACACGGGGCCCAGGCGCGCCACGTTGACGTTCATGCCGGTGGACGCGTCCAGCTCCCAGAGCCGGCCCTCCATGTCGCCCACGTAGAGGCGCGCGGCGCCGCTCGAGTCCTGCGACACGGTGGGCGCGGCCGGCGCGCTGTTGTCCACGCTGCTGGCGTAGGCCTGCTGCCACTGCCACAGCTTCTGGCCGGTGGCCACGTCGATGGCGAACACCTGCACGCCCTTGGCGGGAGAGCCCGGCGAGCCCGTCACCGCCGGCGCGCCGGAGCTGCTGGAGGCGACGAAGACGGTGTACACGGGCGAAAGCCCCGCCCAGCTCACGCCCACGGACAGCCCGCGCGAGCCGCCCAGGCCGCTGTAGTCATAGAGGCCGCTGGGCGCGCGGCCCGGGTCCGCGCGCGGCGGCAGCAGGAAGAGGCTGGAGTCCTCGTCCCAGGTGTACGTCCAGTCCGTGCCGCCCAGGCCCCGGTCCGTCAGCGCCACCACGGCGTGCGGCGCGCTGGAGGTGGCGTAGTGGCTGCCCACCAGGTGCCACAGCAGCACGGGCTTGAGCGGGTTCGTCACGTCCAGGGCGAACAGGTCGCGCCCCGTCTGGCCCACGTTGGCGACGAGCACCGTGTGCCACTCCCGGCGGCCGGTGCCCACGAAGTCCGCGAACACGTCGAAGACGACGGGCGCGCTGTTCACCCGCGCGGTGTTGTTGCGCAGGCCCGACAGCTGCGTGGCCGGCAGGAAGCTCCAGAGCTCCGTACCGGGCAGGGGCAGGGTGCCGTTGCGGAAGCGCTGGGCGAAGTCCGTCTTGAAGCGCGCGCTGGCGTCCGGGTTGGGGAACTGGAGCGCCTCCGCCGGGCCGTCGTAGCGCGCGCCGCCGGAGACGTAGAAGGCGTGGACCTGGCCGTCCAGGCCCGCCGCGTAGGCCACCGTGGGCCGCGCGGCGTTGCGGTCCGGGATGAAGGTGCTGGCGGGCACCACCACGGGCGACGAGTGGATGAAGCCGCCCAGGTGCGCCTTGTTGTCCGCGGCGTCGTTGTTGCACTGCGCCTGGGTGGGCTGGAGGATGGGCGTCTCGTTGGCGCCGTCGCGGCCGGACACCGTGGCGTAGCAGTAGCCGCGCACGCGCTGGAGCATCATCGCCACCGCGTTGAAGTCGTTGAGCAGCTGCCCCTTGTTGATGAGCTCGTTCGTGATGCCGAAGTCGGAGCCGCCCAGCTGCGGCGAGTACTGCGTCGCCTGCTGCAAGTCACAGACGCCGTCGCCGCCCTTCACGAAGTCGTAGCGGAAGGTGCCGTCGCGCTCCTGGGCGCGGCTGAGCTTCAGCACGTCCACGCAGTTGGGGTTGGGGGCGGTGCCGTAGCTCTTGTTGATGCGCGTGCCGGAGACCTCCTCCGGCTGCCAGCCCACCTGCAGCACCCCGTGCGGCGCGGAGCGGCCGGCGCCCAGCGACGGGTTCTGCGTCACCTCGCCGCCGAAGTAGGTGAAGAGGTTGCGGTCGCCGGGCGCGGGCATGCGCGCGTCCGCATTCCAGAGGGTGCCGTCCGACAGCGAGTTCTCCCCGTTGGCGAGCGCGTCCCCGCCAATGAGCGAGTGCGCGCGCAGCGTGCCCGGGTAGTAGGGGAACACCCAGTGCGAGCCCTGCGCGGGCGTGTACGTGTCCGCGCCGGGCGGGTAGCCCGTCACGGCGTTGTAGGAGGTCTTGAACAGGAGGGCGCGCGAGCCATTGGTGTCGCTGCCGTTGGTGTCGTCCAGCGCCACCGGCGCGGACACGGTGCGCTCGCTCTGCAGCGGTTCGCTGCCCAGGTTGAGCAGCGTGTTGAGCACGATGCGCGTGCCCGCGACGCTCCCCTTGAAGTCATGGCCCGCCAGGTAGACGACGGTGGCCTTCTGCGGATCATTGTCCTTCTGGTTGAAGGAGAAGAAGTCGTGGCCGCGATGGTCCACGTCCGCCGCCACCTGCGTCGCGTTGTCGTACTGCTGGCCGGGGGCGTAGTCCTTCCAGCTCACCGCCAGTCGCCGCACGCCGTTCTTGTAGGTCGTCCGGTAGTTCTCCGTGTGGCCCGCCACGTTGTTGAAGCGGAAGTCCCCCAGCTGGGAGAAGGGGTCGCCCGGGTTGGGGTAGAGGATGCACGCGGGCCGCGGCGAGGACTCGTTGCGGTAGTCGGGGTCCGTGCAGTTGCGGCCGTTCCAGCTGGCGCCGTTGTCGAGCTGGTTCTTCTCGAAGACGCCGTCGCCCTGGAAGCGCGAGGTGGGCACCAGCGAGCCATCCGGGCGTGAGGTGTGCTCGTAGGACCAGATGCTGGCGCACTCGGCGAACAGGCCGTTGCCGCGCTGGTGGGTGAAGAACGCGATGTTGTTGAGGACGTTCTCCGCCTGGTTGACGGCGCCGTCGCCGTTGTCGCGGTACTCGGGGCGCGTGCTGTTGCCCAGCTCCCAGTGCGGCGCCCAGAACACGCGGTAGCGGGGGCGCTGGGTGACCGGGTCCACGGCGTTGAGCAGGCCGTGGGGGAACGCGGAGGTGGAGACGAGGTCCGCGTTGGCGTGGAGCGCGTCGTAGATGAGGCCGGGCTGCCCGCCGTTGCGGGTGCACGTCTTCGTGGTGCCCTGGGGGCAGCCGCCCGCGCCCGGGAAGTCCAGGCCCGCGTTGCGCAGGTAGTCGTCCAGCATGCCGCCCTTCACGTAGGAGCTGTCGCCGGCGTCGTGGTCGTCCCGGTCCAGCAGGGCGATCTTCGGGGGCACGCGGTTGAGGCGCCGGCCGATGGGCGCGTTGAACTCGATGGTGGCCTGGTGCATGCGCACGTAGAAGCAGCCGCTGCCGTTGGTGAACGTGTCGCAGTTGCACGGCGTGCGGAACTTGTTCGGCGCGTCCGGCCCGGTGGAGGAGTTCAGGAAGTCGAGCGCGTTCTTCGCGTCCTTCGCGTCGATGATGAACGCGCCGCCCATGTACTGGACGTCGCGGAAGTTGCTGGCGGTGTTGAGCGTCGCGCGCGTGAAGTTCGGCCGCGCCTCGGCCGTGCTGGTGGTGAAGTTGTCCACGTTCGCTTCGGGGAACAGGCCCCCGGAGGGCAGCGCCTGCAGGGGCGGCACCGGCACGACGGGCGCCGCGTCCGAGCGGCTGATGTGGAAGTCGCAGCCGTCGTTCCAGCTGGGGTCGTTCCACTGGCCGTTGTTCGGCGACGGCGGCAGGTGCTTGTTGGTGGGCACGCAGCGGTTGGGGGACCGCTTCGTGTCGTCGATGGCCAGGTACACCGTCACCGGGTGGTTGGCGTTGAAGCCGCCCGCCTCGTTGGACTGCAAGAGGCGCCACACCAGGCCGTAGGCCGACAGGCTTCCACAGCCCTGCTGGAAGGTCGCCTGCTCCGGGATGATGAGCGCGCCCTGGCTGAAGGTGACGATGTCCGTGGCGGAGGCCGGCAGCGCCGTCAGCAGCGCCAGGCCCAGCAGGATTCGCCGCGGCGCGGAGATTCTGGAGGAGAGGGGAGCCAAGGGTTCACCGGGGGTTGGGGGCCAACGGACCCCCTGGGGTCAGGGGTCACCCTCGGTGTGCACATGGTGTGCCCTGGCGGCGGAGGGCTCCCCTGCTGGGAGGGCCCTGGAAAGAAACCGTGCCGCTGTGGGCAGGCGGTGTCAGCGGCTACGCAAAGCTTGCGAGGTCCGCACGTCCTGCATAGCGGCGCTAGGCCTGGTCGCCCAGCCTGCCGCCCCGGCCGGCCTTCTTCTGCGAGGTGCGCTTCTTCTCCTCCAGGCGCCTGCGCTTGGAGCCCAGGGTGGGGCGGGTGGCCTTGCGGACCTTGGGCACGAAGGTGAGGGCCTGCAGGCCCGCGCGCAGGCGGCGCACGGCGGCGTCCTTGTTCTGGGACTGGCTGCGGCGCTCGGTGGCGGTGACGGACAGCTCCGTGGGCGGGTGGGTGAGGCGCACGCCGCTGGCGGTGGTGTTGCGGTGCTGGCCGCCGGGACCGGAGGCGATGAAGAACTCCACGTCGCAGACCTTCAGCAGGGCCTCGTCATCCAGGGCGAGGGCCTCCCGGGCGGCCTGGCGTCGTGCTGGGGGAGCGATGGGCAGGGTCGGCGTCATGGCGGTCCTCAAGGTAGCGCCGGGGGGACGCCATCGGTACTGCTGTCCTGACACCTGGCGGTGAAGCCGGCAGGAGGAGGGAGCACCCGCATGATGTACGTCCGGACGTCGGAAGCGCGGGGCCACGCGGAGCAGGGCTGGCTCGACACCCACCACACCTTTTCGTTCGCGGACTACTACGACCCGGACTTCATGGGGTTCCGCGCGCTGCGCGTCATCAACGAAGACACCGTCGCGCCACGCCGGGGCTTCGGCAAGCACCCGCACCGGGACATGGAGATCCTCACCTACGTGGTGAGCGGCGCGGTGGAGCACGAGGACAGCCTGGGCACGCGCGCCCTCATCCGCCCGGGCGAGGTGCAGCGCATGAGCGCCGGCACGGGCGTGGTGCACAGCGAGAGGAACCCGCTGGATGCGCCGTTGCACCTCCTGCAGATCTGGCTCTTGCCGGACCGCCAGGGGCTGCCCCCCGGCTACGAGCAGAAGCGCTTCGCACCGGAGGAGCGCCAGGGCCGCCTGCGTGTGGTGGCGTCACCCGACGGACGGGACGGGTCGCTGACGGTGCACCAGGACGTGGTGCTGTCCGCCACGGAGCTGGACGTGGGCCAGCGGGTGGAGTCCGCGCTCAAGCCCGGCCGCCACGCCTGGCTCCAGGTCATCCGGGGCGAGGCCACGCTCAACGGCGTGGCGCTCAAGGCCGGTGACGGCGTGGCGGTGTCGGAGGAGACGGCGCTGGTGCTGGACGCGACGACGCCCACGGAGGCGCTGCTGTTCGACCTGGCTTGAGGCGGGCCTCAGGTGAGGTTCAGGTTGAACGTGAAGCCCGTCTTGGCGGTGCGCCCCTGCTCGTCGGTGGCCACGAACTTCACCACGTAGGGCAGCACGGAGAGCGAGCGGTCCGTCGTGACGCGCACCTGCGCGGTCGTCTCGCCCGCGGCCAGGGTGACCGGGTCGATGCCGAGCCGCGTGGTGTTGGAGGGGGTCTCGAGCGTGAGGGTGAGCGGGCCGGTGAAGCCCTCCGCGCGGGTCACCGTCACCGTCACCTGGCCGGACTGGCCCGGCGTCAGGTTCACCTGGCGCGGCTCCACGGCGAGGGCGAAGGCCTCATTGGGCTCGGGCGGCTGCAGGATGACGACGGCGATGCCGCTGGTGGCGGTGACGTTGTTGGCGGGGTCCTCGGCGACGAGCTGCAGCGCGCCCACGCCGTAGGCCGTGACGCTGGGGGCCACCGTGAGCGTGGGGGTGGACTTGACGATGGTCTCCCCCTCCGGGAGGGAGAACGCCGGGCCGAAGGTGACGCCCGCGGGGGCGCTGGCCGCGCTGATGCGCACCTCGCCCAGGTTGTCCGCGATGCGCTGGACGGCGATGTCATAGGGGACGGAGTCGCCGGGCGCGGCGGTGATGGTGTCCGCGCCTCCCCAGTCCAGACGGTAGTAGGGCCCGCCGCTGCCGCAGCCCAGGGCCAGCGCGCAGGCGAGGGTGGCAAGACGGGGAAGGGGACGCGACATGAGCGGGCTCCAGGGGTGGAGAAGCAGGGGTGAGCATGGGGCCGGGGCGCGAGCGCCCGCAAGCGGCCCGGGGGACGGCGGGCGTCAGCGGAACAACGAACACGCCGCGAGATAAGTCCCGACGTGGGCCTCCAGCGACGGCGTCAGCGGCCTCGCGTAGCCACCGCCCAGGGTGAGCACCACGGGGAGTCCGCGCTCCTTCGCCGCGCGCATGACGCGCAGGTCGCGCTCGCGCAGCCCCGCGTGGGTGAGCGACAGCCGGCCCAGGGTGTCCTCCGCCAGCGGATCCACGCCGGCCTGGAAGAAGAGCAGGTCGGCGTGCGCGGACTCCAGGACGTGGGGCAGGTGGGCGTCGAGCACGGCCAGGTACTCCGCGTCCCCCACGCCGTCCTCCAGCCCCAGGTCCAGGTGCGAGGGCTGCTTGCGGAAGGGGAAGTTGTGCTCGCCGTGCATGGAGAAGGTGAAGACGGACGCGTCGCCCGCGAAGGTGGCCGCGGTGCCGTTGCCCTGGTGCACGTCCAGGTCCACCACCACCGCGCGGCGGATGGCCCCTTCCGCCTGGAGGACGCGGATGGCCACGGCGATGTCGTTGAAGACACAGAAGCCCTCCCCGTGGTCCGGGAAGGCGTGGTGCGTGCCGCCGGCCAGGTTCGCGCCGAAGCCGTCCTCCAGGGCGGCGCGGGCGGCGGCCAGGGTGCCGCCCACGGACGCGCGCGCGTTGTCCACGAGCAGGAGGGACCAGGGGAAGCCCAGCCGGCGCAGCTCCGCGTCCGTGAGGGCGCCGCCGAAGAAGGCGTCCAGGTAGCGCGGGGTGTGCACGCGCTCCAGGTCCGCCCGCTCCGCGCGGGGGGCCTCGTGGAAGGCGGCCGGGGGCAGGATGCCGCGCGCGAGCAGGATTTCGCGCAGCAGCCGGTACTTCTCCATGGGGAAGCGGTGCCCGTCGGGCAGGGGGACGGAGTACCTGTCGATGTGGAAGACGCGCACGGACCCAGGGCGTAACGCCGGTTTCCGGGGGCCGCAACCGGGGGCTTAGACCTTCCGGCGGGCCTGTCCGTTACAGGAGCAGGCGGCGCGGAAAAACCCGCCCGCGACGTCCGTTTCCGGAGCCCACACCCATGAACCTGAAGCCCCTCTCGCGGGCCGTCCTGACGGCCGCGCTCGCCACCGGTCTGTCCGCCACCTCCGCCTGGGCCGTCACGCCCGTCCGCGCTCCGGCGTCCACCGCCGGGAAGCCCACCGCCGAAGCGAAGCCCTCCGTGAAGGCCGAGCCCGCGAAGCCCACCGGCACGCCCGCGGGGCAGGGCGCGCAGGCGCAGGGCCAGGACGCGCAGGTGCAGGCTCAGGGCGCGCGGCCCGAAATCGAAGTGGCCTTCGTGCTGGACACGACGGGGTCCATGGGCGGCCTGCTGGAGGGCGCGAAGCAGAAGATCTTCTCCATCGCGTCGCGCATCGCGAAGGGCAAGCCCACGCCGCACCTCAAGGTGGCGCTGGTGGCGTACCGGGACGTGGGGGACGCCTACGTGACGAAGCGCTTCGAGCTGAGCGACGACATGGACTCCATGTTCGCGGAGCTGCGCAAGCTGGAGGCGAACGGGGGCGGGGACTTCCCGGAGCATGTGGGGCGCGGCCTGGGAGAGGCCGTGTCGCTGCTCAAGTGGAGCCAGGACCGCGAGGTGATGAAGGTCGTCTTCCTGGTGGGCGACGCGCCCCCCGCCGAGCGCGAGGCCGCCTGGGACTTCAAGCTGTGGTCCAAGCGCGCGAAGGAGCGCCACATCGTGGTGAACACGGTGCGCTGCGGCGCGGACAGCTCCACCGAGGAGTCCTGGCGCTACGTGGCGAAGCTGACGGACGGCACGTTCGACTCCATCGACGCGTCTGGCGGCATGGTGGCGGTGGCCACGCCCTATGACGCGGAGCTGTCGCGCGTGAACGCGGAGCTGGCGTCGAAGACGCTCTATGGCGGCCGCAAGGAGGTCCGGGAGATGAACCTCGCCCGCTCGGAGGCGACCAAGGGCATGGCCGCGGAGGCCGTCGCGGACCGCATCAGCTACATGAAGAAGAGCCGGGGCGCGGGCATGAGCGCTCCCAGCGCCGCGGCGGTGAGCAGCGCGCCCGTGGCTGTCGGCGGCGCGGTGGACCTCTTGGAGAAGCCGGCCGCGCTCGACACCCTCAAGGACGACGAGCTGCCCCAGGAGCTCAAGGGCCTCAAGAAGGAGGAGCAGGCCGCGAAGGTGAAGCAGCTGGCCGCCGAGCGCAAGGTGCTGGAGGAGAAGGTCGCGAAGCTCGCCACCGAGCGCGACCAGTGGCTCGCGAAGAACGCGTCCACCAAGGAGGACGCCTTCGACGCCAACGTGATGAAGAGCGTGAAGGCCCAGGCCGCGAAGTTCGGCGTCGCGTACTGAGTGAGCTACTCGCGCGTCACCGCGCGCAGCACGACCTCCCGGCGCTGCTCCAGCAGGCGCATCGCCAGGGGGCGCGTCGCCAGGTAGACGCCGAAGTGGAGCACGGCGAAGGCGGCGATGAAGGCCACGGACTGCCAGCCCGGCCCGTCCTTCCCCGCCGCCCGCAGCGCATGGCCAAACGGCATGCAGCCCACGCTGGCCGCGAGGATGCCCAGCATGGACGCGGTGAGGGGGACGCGGTCGCGCCGCTTGAGGCTCGCGTGGAACTTCACCGGGAAGTACAGCGACAGGAAGTTGCCCGCGGCCAGCAGCATGGGCACCACCGCCGCTACCGCGACCATGGCGCACAGGAAGTCCACGAGCGTGCCCGAGCCGAAGTACACCCGGTAGAAGGCGCCCACCAGCACCGCCATCCCCAGCGCCGCCACGCCCTGCACCCGGTTCTTCGCGCGCAGCACGTCCGCCAGGCTCATGGGCGCCGCCAGGAACACCGCGAAGCCGTGCCCGTCATACGCGAACGTGTTCTGGGAGAACGTGGACGCGATGACCACCGCGCCGTAGATGCTCAGGCCGCCCATCACCCACGCATCCGCGCTGCCGCCCAAGAGGTACACGAAGAGGTCCCGGCCGGAGAGCAGCTTCAGCAGGATGGCCAGGATGAAGGGCACCGCCGCCAGGAGCCGCGCGCGAGGGTTGCGCCACAGGTCCAGCACCTCGCGCCGCAAGAGGGTGTCGAAGCGCGAGCCCGTGGTGGCGAAGGGGTCGCTGTCCTTCCCGTCCCCCCGGTCGCCGCCGGAGCGGCCTCCCGCCTGCCGGTGGAAGCGCATCAGGAGCGCGTACGCCACCGTCATGCCCATGGCGGTGAAGAACAGGAGCCCGAAGGCCTCCAGCAGCGCGATGCCCACGCGCCCGTGCGCGAGCTGCCCCAGGCCGTCCCCGAAGAAGCCCGGCGGCACCTGGCTGAGCGCCACCGCCGCGTTGATGATGAGGCTCATGTCCAGCGCGCCCACGCCCGCCTCGCCCACGCTGGTGAGCCACGACGTGTCGATGGGCGGGATGAACGATGCGGCCACGAGGAACGCCACCATGCCGCCGCCCATGATGCGCGCGCTGTGCTTCGCCCTCAGCACGTTGATGACCGTGTAGAGGCCCACCCGGCTCCACGCCGCGCAGAAGAGCGCGAACAGCACGTAGAGCACCGCCGCCAGCCACGGCGCCGCCAGCCGGTGGCGCGACGCATAGCCCACCGCCGCGCCGGTGAGGGGCGCGTAGAACACCAGCGCGCGCGGCTCGAAGAGGCTCGCCACCGTGGAGCCCATCAACAGCCGGAACGGCGAGATGGGGAACGCCGCGTAGCGCGACAGCTCGGAATGATCATCCACGCCCGCGGACAACAGCGGCCACGTCACCCACGTGGCGGCGGTGACGAAGCACAGCAGGTTGAGGATGAAGTACGGCCACACGTTGCTGTGGACGATGAGCGGCAGCCGCATCAGCTTGAAGAAGCTCAGGCCCAGCAGCACGCCGGGCGCGCTGGAGCCCATGAACGCCGCCACCGCGAGCAGGCGGCTCTTGCCCGGGCCCTGGTTGAGGCCCAGGTGCAGGCGCAGGCCCCAGAGGAGCAGCAGGTGCTGGAAGAAGCCGGGGACGGGCGGGCGCGGGCGGCTCACGCGGACTCCCGGCGCAGCGGCACCACGTTCGCGGCCGGCTCCGCGTAGAACGACAGCTTCGCGTTGCGCGCGGCGGGCACGGCGATCAGCTTCTCGAACACCGCCTCCAGCGTGGCCGCGCCGTGGCGCTGGCGGAGCTGCTCCACCGGGCCTTGATCCAGCATGCGCCCGCCCCGGATGACGCCCGCGTGCGTGGCCAGCCGCTCTGCGATCTCCAGCACGTGCGTGGTGAGCAGCAGCGTCACGCCCCGGCGGGACAGCTCACGCAAGAGCTCCCGGATCACGCCCGCGGCGAGCACGTCGATGCCCTCGAAGGGCTCATCCAGCAGCACCAGCTCCGGCGCGTGGATGAGCGCCGCGGCGATGGCCAGCCGGCGGCGCATGCCCTTGGAGTACTCCGACACCAGCGCGCCGGCCTTGTACGTGAGCTCCGTCAGCTCCAGGAGCTCCACCGCGCGCGCCGCGGCCTGGGCGCCGTCCAGCCCGTACATGCGCGCGCAGAAGGTGAGGTACTGGCGGCCGGTGAGGCGCTCGAAGAGGCTCAGCTCCTCCGGCACCACGCCCACGCGCTGCTTCACCTCCAGGGGCTTCGCCACGGCGTCCACGCCGAGCATGCGGATGGAGCCCTGGTCGGGCCCGTACACGCCGGTGAGCAGCGCGATGGAGGTGGACTTGCCGGCGCCGTTGGGGCCGAGGAACGCGTAGAAGGCGCCCCGGGGAATCTGAAGCTCCAGGCCGTCCAGCGCGGTGAAGGTGCCGAAGCGCTTGACGAGGCCACGAGCGTCGATGGCCAGCTCGGCCGGTTCTGCGGAGGAGGGGGGCGTCATGAAGGACGCCATCACACCATGCCTCCAGGGGCCGCCCACAATCCTCGGGTTGACGGATGGTGCGGCCTGACGGGCGCTTCCCGACTCAGTGCACCATGGCCACCTCCGGCGGCCCGACGATCTGCTGCACGGTGGTGCGCACCTTGTCCAGGTCCACCGGCTTGGAGATGTAGCCGGCGGCGCCCACGAGCTCCGCCTCCCACTCGAAGCCGTAGCCGGAGATGATGATGATGGGCAGGTTGCGCGCCCGCGGCATCTTCTTGAGCGCGTCCAGCAGGCCCCAGCCGCTCATGACGGGCATGCGCAGGTCCAGCAGCACGGCGCCCGGGATGTCGTCCTCGAGAAGATCCAACGCCTCGCGGCCGTTCTTGGCCTCGATGGTGGCATACCCCATCTCCTGGAGGGCATCGCAGATGAGCGTGCGGTGACTCGCGTCGTCGTCGACGACCAGGATGAAGTTCGACATGGGCAGGAGCCTCTGGAGTGGCGGCGTCTTCGGGGACCGCGATTCTATGGGGTCGAAGATGGGAATGCCCCCCTCATTGCGGAAGGGGCTTCGTTTCTTTTCAACACTCCGCGTAGAGGGACAGCGTGTTGCCGCCCAGCACGCCCGCGAGCGCGGCCTCGTCCAACCCCAGCCCGGCCAGCGCCCGGAGCTCCCGGTCCCACGCATAGGGGATGTTGGGGAAGTCCGTCCCGTAGAGGACGCGCCCGGGCCGCACCTCCAGCGCCTTCCTGGGCAGGGGCACGGGGAAGTAGCCGCCCACCGCCATGGTGGTGTCCAGCCAGAGCGTGTCGTACCGCTCCAGCAGGCGCGCGTACGCGTCGAACTCGTCCGCCCCCAGGTGCGGCACGCACAGCTTCAGCGTGGGATGATCCTTCAGCACGCGCTCCACGCGCTCCGCGCTACAGAGCTGATGCGGATCCACCGGGTACTGGGGACTGGACGGCTCCCGCCCTGAGTGCATCACGAGCGGCTTCCCCGCCCGCGCGCACGCCGCGTAGAGCTCGTGCAGCTGGGGCGCGTCCGGGGAGAAGGCCTGCACGTGGCAGTGCAGCTTCACGCCCCTCAGGCCCAGGGCGAACGCCTCCTCCAGGATGGCGACGGCGTCGGGCTCGCCCGGGTACACGGTGCCAAGGCCGATGACGCGGGGCTCGGCCTTCGCGACTTCCGCCACGTAGGCGTTGAGGGCGCGCGCCATGCCCGGCTTGTGGGCGTAGTGCAGGGCGACCACGCGCTCGACGCCCCGGGACAGCAGGAAGGACACCACCTGGGGCGTGTGCAGCTTGTAGCGGATGGGCCAGCCGTACCGGTCGAACCAGCGCCACACGGCCTCGAAGACGCGGTCGGGGAACAGGTGCACGTGCGCGTCCACGACGGGCGGCAGGCCGGGGTCCACGCGGGGCCCTTCCTCGTCCGCCAGCGCGGGCATGGGCATCTGGATGCCCTGCTCCCGCCAGGACGGCGCTGGCGAGGACGCCAGGCACGGCACGGGCGCGTCGTCGTCCTCGTGCGTGTGCGGAGGCCCGTGGCCCGGGGGCTCCCGGGGAGCCGTCATCCGCCCGTGCCCGGGCCGGAGGGCTTCTTCGCGTCCTCCTCGTCGTCCAGGCGCCGCAGGTAGCTGTTGTGCGCGTAACCCTGGCGCTCCAGCCGCTGCGCCTCGATGGCGTCCGCGACCTTCGAACACACCTGGCCGAGCATGCGCAGGGACTCGGCGATCAACCGCTCCGCGTGATCCTGCGCGTTGGCGGACGGAATGATGGGACGGTCGCGTCGGAACGGCAGGGGCAACTTCATCCGCTGGAATCTAAGGGATGCCCCTCCCGCCTGCCACGCGTCAGTCCCGCCCCGTCCCCCCGGCCGCCCCACCCGGGCGGCCCGGTTCACGGAGTGTTGACAGCGCGACGCGGCATTGGACCCCGGTCCAAGTTAACCGCGTTGACAGTGTTCCAGTTTACATTTTGCGCGGGCCCGGCCGCCGCGGCCCCCCTGGGCATGCCCAGGAGTGTTGGCAAGTGCCTGGAATTCCGAAGGGTTTACGAATTTTCAAACGGGGGGATGACAGCGCCGGGATTCGCCTCTACATTGCTTCCGTCGGATTTCACTCAAGAGGTGCTGCGCATGGCTTACGACGGCGAGCTTGTGAAGATGCAGAACGGTCGCTGGGCGCGGTTCCAGCGTTGCCAGGTGTACCGGCCGGGCGTGGCGGACGCCGGTGAGACCATGCTTCTGATCGCGGTGGAGCTGGAGGAGCGCTACCAGCAGCTGCTCGACGAGGCGGCGGATTCCCTCGCGGAGTACCGCTCCCAGGGCGTGCCCGTGCAGGTGCGGCTGGCGCCGGACGCGCAGGGCCTCACCCTGCACCCGGAGGCCCCTGCCTCCGCGTCGATGAACTAGGCCCCCTCCCCGGGGTCACAGGTTGTAAAGCCACGGGCTCCGCGCTTCACTGCGTGGGGCCCGTCGCATTTACAGCGCTGACACGGCCGGGGGCGCGTCCACTTTTCAACGCACCGCGCTCCACCCGCACGGCGCGCGAATGGCGCGCTCAGTCGTGGATCTGGAAGAAGCGGGCGGCGTTGTCCCGGGTGACCCGCCGGACGATGCGCTCGGACAGCTTCGCCTTGCCCAGGAGGTTCGCCGTGCGCGCGAGCCCCAGGATGTCGCCCGCGCCGTCGCCCGCGTCCGAGTCCAGCACCAGCCGCTCGCTGCCCAGCCGCCGCACCAGGGCCACCGCCCGGTCCGCCTGGAGGGCCTCCGGGTGCAGGGTGAGCCCGGCCCAGTGGCCCACCTCCAGGATGGTCCGCACGGTGCGCGCGTTGGCGTGGTCCACCAGCACGCGTGACGGCAGCACGCCGGACTGGCGCAGGAGCGTGAGGATGCGCCGCGTGTGGCGCTCCTTGTCCTTGAGCGGCGTGTGCACCACCACGCGCAGCTTGAGCTGGCGGGCCAGGGCCAGCTGCTCCAGGAAGGCCTCTTCCTCCTCCTCGCCGCCCACGTGCAGCCCCGTCTCCCCCAGGGCCACCACCCGGCCGCCCTCGAAGTAGTCCGGCAGGTGGCTCAAGACCTCCGACAGCCCCCGGCGCGGGATGCAGCGCGGGTGCACGCCCAGGGCGGCCCAGGCACGGATGCCCAGCCGCTCCAGGCGCGGCAGCTGCTTCTCCACCAGCTGGTCGAAGTGCTGGCGCAGGGCCTTGGCCGTGGGCTCCGGGAAGTGGTGCGCCACCACCAGGGCCCGCTCCACGCCGAAGAAGCGCATGGACTCCAGGTCCTGGTCGGTCAGGGCCTCCGGGTGGAGGTGCGCATCGAAGAGCGGAATCGGCTCGGGCACGGGCTTGGGGTCTCCTGGCGTCAGTCCTGGCCCGTCGCGGCGCCCTCGTTGCGCGGGTCGCTGGAGGAATAGCGCAGGTTCGTGCGCGGGTCGCTGTAGACGGCCTCCGCGTCGCCCCAGCCGTCCACCCGGCGAACCTTGTGGCCCTTCGCCTCCAGCGCGGACAGCGTCGCCGGCTCCAGGCCCCACTTGTCCACCCACAGCTCGTCCGGGAGGTACTGGTGGTGCAGGCGGCCCGTGGCCACCGCGCGCGTCACGTCCATGCCGTGGTCCACCACGTTGCTGATGGCCTGGATGACGGTGGTGGGGATGGTGGAGCCGCCGGGGCTGCCCACCGCCAGCATCACCCGCTTCGGGTCCTCCTTCGCGAACACCAGCGTGGGCGACATGGAGGACAGGGGCACCTTGCCGGCCTGGATGGCGTTGGGCTCCCCGGTGACGAGCCCGTACGCGTTGGGCACGCCCGGCTGCGCGGCGAAGTCGTCCATCTGATCATTGAGGAGCACGCCGGTGCCCTTCGCCACGAGGCACGAGCCGAAGCTGTAGTTGACCGTGGTCGTCATCGCCACCGCGTTGCCGTCCTTGTCGATGACGGAGATGTGCGTGGTGTTCTTCCTCTCCGGCTCCGGCGTGAGGGGCCCCGCGTCCTTCCTCAGCGTGGAGGCCGGCCCGCCCGTCACCGGCGCCAGCAGCGACGCGCTGGCCGTGGCCTTCTTCGGGTCGATGCTCCCCGCCAGGTCCGCGAGGTGGCCGGGCGACGTCAGCCGCTCCAGCGGCACCTGCACGAAGGCCGGGTCACCCAGGTACTTCGCGCGGTCCACGTACGCGCGCCGCACCGCCTCCACGTAGAGGTGCAGCGACTCCGGGTCGCGGTAGGGCACGCCCTGCGGCCGCAGCTGCTGGAGCATGCCCAGCACCTGCACCACCGCCAGCCCGCCCGCGCTGGGCGGCGGCATGGTGAGGATGCGGTGGCCCCGGTAGGCCGTCTCCAGCGGCGCGGGGCTGCGCGTCCGGTACGCCGTCAGGTCCTCCTGCGTGAGCAGCCCGCCCGCGTCCTTCACCGTCTTCACCAGCGCCTGCGCCACCGGGCCCGAATAGAAGGCCTTCGCGCCGCCCTTGGCGACCCGCTCCAGCGTGCGCGCCAGGTCCGGCTGCTTGATGAGGTGCCCCAGCGGCGGCACGTCCGGCGTCCCCTGCGCGTTGGGCGTGAGGAAGATGCGCGCGGCCTCCGGGTCCTGGCGCAGGCACTCCGCCCGGCCCGTGGCCATCTGCTGGTACTTGGGCGTCACCCAGAAGCCCTGCTTCGCCAGCCGGATGGCCGGGGCCAGCACCACCGCGGGCTTGAGCTTGCCGTGCTTCGCGAGCAGCTCCAGGTAGCCCGCCACCGCGCCCGGCACCGCCACGCTCAGGGCGCCGTCCGTGGACAGCCCCGGCACCAGCGCGCCGTCCTTGAGGTACATGTCGCGCGAGGCGCCCTTCGGAGCCACCTCCCGGAAGTCCAGCACCTGGGTGCCACCCGACTTCGCGTCGTGCACCAGCGCGAACCCGCCGCCGCCCACCCCGGAGTGGTAGGGCCCCACCACCGCCGCCACGAACGCCGCCGCCACCGCCGCGTCCACCGCGTTGCCGCCCTTCTCCAACATCTGGAGCGCGGCCTCGCTCGCGGGCGGATACGCCGTGGCCACCGCACCCCCCCGGTAGGGCCGTGCCGCACCCGCCTGGGCCGCCACCAGCAACACCGCGAGTCCCAGCGCGCGGAACGACGTACGTCCCGCGGCCCCCATGTGTGCTTTCATCACCTGTGGACGCCTTTCCTTGTGATTTCCGGCCGTTCCCTAATGCACCATGCGCCGCGCCCGGACCAGGGTTTCAACCGGACAACATTTTTTTCCTTGGATTGTGAGCAGAGGCGGGGCAGGCTTGCTCCATGTGCAGCAACGGGCGGTGCTTATGAGTCCTCCGAACCCCGTGGAAAGCCCGGCGTCGGTTCCGACCGCGGCCCCCACCCCGGCGCGGCTGACGACGTTCTACAAGCCGCGCTTCGGCATCACGGTCCAATGCAACACGTTGTGTGTGGCAGTCAGCGCCCGGCCCCCTCCGGAGCCCCCGCGATCGGTTTTGACGTCCGGGCGCGGTTGACGAGTTGATCGGCGGTCCCTAATTCTCCGCCGCATATGACAGCTCTGGCAGCGGTTGTGCTGTGCGCGGGCAAGGGCACGCGGATGAAGTCGGAGAAGGCCAAGGTCCTTCACCCCATCCTCGGCCGTCCCCTCTGCGCCTATCCCTTGAAGCGGGCCCTGGAACTGGGCGCCACGCACGTGGTGCCGGTGGTGGGCCACCAGGCTTCGGAGGTGGAGAAGTCCATCCGCGCCCACTTCCCGGACGCGCCCCTGCGCTTCGCGCTCCAGAAGGAGCAGCGCGGCACCGCGGACGCGGTGAAGGCGGCAGAGGACGCGCTCAAGGGCCATGACGGCCGCGTGCTCATCCTCTACGGAGACGTGCCGCTGTTGCGCAAGGAGACGCTCCAGGCGCTCCTGTCCGCGCACGACGCCGCGGGCGGGGTGCTGGCGCTGGTGTCCACCACGCTGGAGGACCCCACCGGCTACGGCCGCGTCATCCGCGAGGGTGGCAAGGTGGCGCGCATCGTGGAGCACAAGGACTGCACCCCGGAGCAGCGCGCGGTGAAGGAGTGCAACGCGGGCATCTACTCCGTGGACGCGGCCTTCCTCTGGAAGGCGCTGGCCGAAATCAAACCCGTCAACGCGCAGGGCGAGTACTACCTCACCGACCTGGTGGAGATGGCCGCGAAGCACGGCCCCGTGGGCGCGGTGGACGCGGACGCCACGGAGACCGCGGGCGTGAACGACAAGGTGGAGCTGGCGGCGCGCGCCCGCGTCCTCCAGCAGCGCATCAACGAAGCCCACATGCGCGCGGGCGTGTCCATCCAGGACCCGGCCACCGCGTACATCGAAGAGGGCATCACCATCGGCACCGATACGGAGATTGGCCCCAGCGTGTCGCTGATGGCCGGCACCGTCATCGGGAAGAACGTCACCATCGGCCAGGGCAGCGTGCTCACGGCCTCCCACGTGGCGGATGGCACGCACATCAAGCCCTACTCCGTGCTGGAGGAGGCGCGTGTGGGTGAGCGGTGCATCATCGGCCCGTTCTCCCGGCTGCGCCCCGCCACGGAGTTGGCAGAGGAAGTGCATCTGGGGAACTTCGTGGAGACGAAGAAGGCCCGCATCGGCAAGGGCAGCAAGGCCAACCACCTGACTTACCTGGGCGACGCGAACATCGGCGCCGGGTGCAACATCGGCGCGGGCACCATCACCTGTAACTATGACGGGGTGAACAAGCACCTGACTGAACTGGGCGATGGCGTGTTCATCGGCTCGGACTCGCAGCTGGTGGCGCCGGTGAAGGTGGGGGACGGCGGGTATGTCGGCGCGGGCACCACGGTGACGAAAAATGTGCCTCCTGGGAGCCTCGCTGTGTCCCGCGCGCCACAGGTGGTGAAGGAGGGCTGGGTGGCTGCCAAGAAGGCGCGGCAGACGAAGGTGAAGGCTGGTTAGCAAGAGTGCTCGCCTGCTGTTCGGTCGGCGGGGCGGGGTTGGGCGTGTTGGGCGTGAACGGGATTCCCGTGGTTTGCTCCGGCGGCCGCGGGACGAGAAAGAGGCAGGAAGAACATGTGCGGGATTGTTGGCTACGTCGGTGACAAGGAATCTGCTCCCATCCTGGTGTCGGGCCTGAAGAAGCTCGAGTACCGGGGCTATGACTCCGCGGGGGTCGCTGTGGTCGGCGGCAACCAGCTCAACGTGGTGCGCGCCACGGGCAAGCTGCGCAACCTGGAGAACCGCGTGGTGCAGGACCTGCCGAAGGGCACCACCGGCATCGGCCACACGCGCTGGGCGACGCACGGCCGCCCCTCCGACGAGAACGCCCACCCGCACACGTACAAGAACGTGGCGGTGGTGCACAACGGCATCATCGAGAACCACCTGGCGCTCAAGGCGGAGCTGCGCGCGCGCGGCCACGTCTTCTCGTCGGAGACGGACTCGGAGGTGTTCGCGCACCTCATCTCCGCGGAGGTGGAGCGCGGCGTGGACCTGCCGGACGCGGTGCGCTCGGCCATCAAGCAGGTGAAGGGCACCTACGGCCTCGTGGTGGTGTGCTCCAACGACCCGGGCCGCATCGTGTGCACGAAGGACGCGTCGCCCATGGTGCTGGGCCTGGGCGAGGGCCAGAACTTCGTGGCCAGCGACGTGCCCGCGCTGCTCGAGCACACGCGTGACTTCGTCTACATGGAGGAGGGCGACCTCGCCGTCGTCACCGCCGCCAAGGTCGACATCTTCAACCGCGAGGGGAAGCTGGTGAACCGCCCCACGCGCCGCATCGACTGGACGCCGATGATGGCGGAGAAGGGCGGCTACAAGCACTTCATGCACAAGGAGATCCACGAGCAGCCCCGCGCCATCGCGGACACGCTGCGCGGCCGGATGCTCCTCACCGAGGGCGACGTCCACTTCGAGACGTGGAACCTGTCCGCCGAGCAGGTGAAGTCCTTCACCAAGGTCACCATCCTGGCCTGCGGCACGTCCTGGCACTCGGGCGTGGCCGGCAAGCACATGATCGAGTCGCTGGCGCGGCTGCCGGTGGAAGTGGAGCTCGCCAGCGAGTTCCGCTACCGCGACCCCATCGTGGAGAAGAGCCACCTGGTCATCGCCATCAGCCAGTCCGGTGAGACGGCGGACACGCTCGCGGCCTTCAAGGAAGCGAAGCGGCTGGGCGCGCACACCATGGCCATCTGCAACGTCATCGGCAGCGCGATGACGCGCGAGGCGAACCTGCACGTCCTCACGAACGCGGGCCCGGAGATTGGCGTCGCGTCCACCAAGGCGTTCACCACGCAGCTGGTGACGCTGTACCTGCTGGCGGTGAAGCTGGGCCGCATGCGCGGCACGCTGTCCGTGGAGGCCGCGCAGGAGCACCTGACGCACCTGACCCAGGTGCCGAAGATGATCGAGGACGTCCTCAAGTGCGAGCCGCAGGTGAAGCGCGTCGCGCGCGAGTTCATGAACGCGCAGGACTTCCTCTTCCTCGGCCGCGGCCCCATGCACCCGGTGGCGCTGGAGGGCGCGCTCAAGCTGAAGGAGATCTCCTACATCCACGCGGAGGGCTACGCGGGCGGTGAGATGAAGCACGGCCCCATCGCGCTCATCGACGAGAAGATGCCCGTCGTGGTCATCGCGCCGAAGCAGCCGCACATCGCGTACGAGAAGATCATCGGCAACATCGAGGAGGTCCGCGCGCGCGGCGGCAAGGTCATCGCCATCCTCGACGAGGACGACAACCAGGCCGACAGCCTGGCCGACCACGTCATCCGCATCCCCGCCGCCTGCGCGCTGCTCGCGCCGGTGGTGGCCACCATCCCGCTCCAGCTGCTCGCGTACCATGTGGCGGAGATGCGCGGGAACGACGTGGACCAGCCGCGCAACCTGGCCAAGAGCGTGACCGTCGAGTAGCGCTTCACGGCCTTCGCGCCTGAAACGCGAAAGAGCCCGGACTCCCTTCACGGGGGCCCGGGCTTCTTCATTTCCGGCGCGGTGTTACTGCTCGTCCGCCAGCTCTAGGAGCACCTCCAGGTCGGCGGCGGCGTCCAGCGACTCCAGCAGCTCCAGGTTCTCCACCACCTCGCGATCCTCGTCGGTGAGCTGGGGCTCGACCCGGCGGGTGTCGGCGGGCGGGGGCGGGGCCTCCGGTTGCGCGGGCTTCGCGGGCGCGGGGGCTTCCTTGGACGGCGCGGGCTGCTGGGCCCCGGCGGGGACGGCGACCGTGAGCGCGAACAGCAGCAGCCAGGAGGGGGCGGGCCTCACTTGTTCCGCCGCCTTTCGCGCAGCCGCTCGCGTGCCTCCTGTCGCTCTTCCCGGGACATCTGCCGCCAGCGGCGCATGTTCTCCAGCATCTGCTCGCGGCGCTCCGGGTGCTCCTTGAGGTAGGCGCGCACGCGCTGGCGCAGCTCCGCGCGGCGCTCCGGGGTGAGGCCGCGCAGCTCGCGCACCTGCTCGCGCACCGCCTGCCGCTCCTGGGGCGACAGCTTCTGGAAGTCGCGCAGGTTGGTCCTCAGCCGCTCGCGCTCCTCCGGGGGCAGCTGCCGCCAGCGCTGGAGGTTCCCGCGCACGCGGGCCTGGTCGTCGGGGGACATCGCCTTGAACTCGCGCAGCTTCGTGCGCAGGGCTTCCTTCTGCTCCGGCGAGAGCTTCTCGAAGCGCTCCGCGGCGGTGGGCGTGGGGGCGTTGGCCGCGCGGGCGGGCGCTCCCACGCAGAGCACCAGCGCCACGGTCAGCAGTCCGGCGGTCATTCTTCCCAGCATCACGGCATCCCCAGTTCATGGAGGCTCTCGACGACCTCCAGGTCTTCGGAGCTGTCCAGCCCCAGCACTTCGTAGTCCTCGACCAGCTCCAGGTTCGCCGCCACCTCCAGCGCGCCCGGGTCCCACTCTTCCAGCGCGGGCGCCTCCACGCGCGTGCGTCCGGCGACCAGCAGCGTCAGCACCGCCAGGCTCGCCAGACCGGCCAGGCCCGCGGAGGGCACCAGCACGCCGGGCTTCAAGAGCTGTGCGAACCGCTCGCGCCAGGTGGGCGGCAGCGCGTCCACGCGGGCCAGCAGCTCGCGCCGCGCGGACGGGGACGGCGTGAAGTCCGGCAGCTCCGCCATCCGCGCCACCGTGAGGCGCAAGAGCCTTTCCGTCCCCTGGCACTCCGCGCAGGTGCCCAGGTGGGCCTCCACCCGCGCGCGGTGCGGGGGCGGAAGCTCCCCGTCCACGTAGGCCGTCAGGTCTTCTTCATGCTCACAGCTCATGCCCGACTCCTCGCGGGCACGGTGCCCGCCTGCAACGCTTCAAGCCTGCGCGCCACCGCCAGGGTGGCCCGGTGGATGAGGCTCTTCACGGCGGCCTCGCTCGCCTCCAGCGCGTCGGCGATGTCCCGGTACGCCATGCCCTCGAAGCGGCACATGGTGAACGCGGCGCGCTCGCGGTCGCTCAGGTCCTTCAGCGCCAGGCCCACCGCGGCCTCCAACTCGCGGCCGCTCAGCGCCTGGTCGGGCCGGTCTCCGTCGGGCCCTGGCATCTGTACCGCTCCCGCGTCGTCCTCCACCGGGGCCTCCTCCGTGAGGCGCGCCACGCGGTACTCCCCGCGCCGCATCTCGTTGAGGCAGTGGTTCGTCGCCACCCGGAAGAGGAAGGTCTTGAACTTCGCCGTGGGCTTGTAGGACCGCGCGTGGCGGTAGAGCTTCACGAAGATGTCCTGCGTGAGCTCCTCCGCCCGCGCCGCGTCCCCCACGAAGCGGTACGCGAAGCGCGCCACGCTCGCGTGGTGCCGGTCGAAGAGCCAGGCGAAGGCCTGCTTGTCGCCCGCCGCCACCTTCAGCATCGCCTGCGTGTCCGGGTCCCAATCCATCCGTGAGGCCACAAACCCCGTTGCCCTTTGGAAGTTGCGGGCCACCCCCACTTTGAACCCCACGCGGCGCCCCGGTTACAGTTTCGCCACCGTGTCCGATGCTTTCCGCCCACGTTCGCGCACACCCGCCTCCCACCCTGGAGGGGAGGTGGAGGCCCCGTCGGACCTGGCGGCCTGGGAGCCCCCGGCGCAGGGCGGCACGCCCACCCCGCCCACGGACTCGCCGCTGCCCATGTACCTGCTGGCGCAGCAGGCCCGCCGCGCGGAGGGCGAGGAGCGGCAGCGCCTGGCCTGGAACCTCAACCAGCTCCTGGAGGAGCTGGGGGCGCAGGGCGGGGGCCGGACGGAGGCGGACGCCTTCCACCGGCTCCTGGAGGGGGGCAACCTGGACGGGCTGGTGGACGCGGACGGGCGCTCCTGCCGCGCCACGGCGGTGGAGTCGCTGCTGGCGCTGGGCTTCCCCTACGCCCTGGAGGTGCGCCCGGAGGACCTGGAGCACCTGAAGAACGCCCCCGTCCCGGGCACCCGGCTGACGCCGCCCGCGGGGGGGCCCTTCCCGGCGCTCGCGGTGGGGCTGGGCGCGCTGGCCCTCCAGGTGGTGCTGGGGCTGGCGGGGCTCGTCGTGCCTGGCGGGCTGCTCATCCTCCAGGGGCTCCTGACCCTGCTGTCCCTGACCCTGCTGACGGTTGCCTCCGTTGGCTCTCCCCTGTATCGCGGAGCCCTGGCGCTGCTGACCGTGGTGTCCGGAGTCGGGTTGGGGATGGTGCTGGTGCCAGACGTTCCGGCGGGTTGGGCGGCCGGATTGGGCGGGCTGGTGGCCGCCTTCCTGGCTGCCCTGCGCAAGAGCTGACCGCCAGGACCCGAAACGGATGTCAGAGGGGTGGACTAGGGTCTACCCATCGCGTACTAAAAGCGCGTTCAGGTGGACCGGGGTGGTCCACTCTTCCAAGGAGCGACGGGAAATGGCCGTGAATCAGGAGAAGGAAAAGGCGATCGAGCTGGCGCTGGCGGCGGTGGAGCGTCAGTTCGGCAAGGGTTCCATCATGCGGCTCGGCAACGACGAGCCCATGATGAAGGACGTCCAGGCCATTTCGACGGGGTCCACTTCGCTCGACATCGCCCTGGGCGTGGGCGGCGTGCCGCGCGGGCGCATCATCGAGATCTTCGGGCCGGAGTCCTCCGGCAAGACGACGCTGTGCCTCCACATCGTCGCGGAGGCCCAGAAGAAGGGCGGCGTGTGCGGCTACATCGACGCCGAGCACGCGATGGACGTGGGCTACGCGCGCAAGCTGGGCGTGCGCACCGACGACCTGCTCCTGTCCCAGCCGGACACCGGTGAGCAGGGCCTCGAAATCGCGGAGATGCTCGTGCGCTCCGGCGCCATCGACGTGCTGGTGGTGGACTCGGTGGCCGCGCTCGTGCCGAAGGCGGAGCTCGAGGGTGAGATGGGTGACGCGCACATGGGCGTGCAGGCGCGCCTCATGAGCCAGGCCCTGCGCAAGCTCACGGGCACCATCTCCAAGAGCCAGACGTGCGTCATCTTCATCAACCAGATCCGCATGAAGATCGGCGTGATGTTCGGCAACCCGGAGACGACGACGGGCGGCAACGCGCTGAAGTTCTACGCGTCGCAGCGCATGGACATCCGCCGCGTGGGCGCCATCAAGAACGGCGAGAACGTGGTGGGCAGCCGCACCCGCGTGAAGGTCGTGAAGAACAAGGTGGCGCCGCCGTTCAAGGAAGTCGAGTTCGACATCATGTACGGCGCGGGCATCTCGAAGGAGGGCGACCTCATCGACCTCGCCTCCAACGAGAACATCATCGAGAAGAGCGGCAGCTGGTTCTCCTTCAAGGGAGAGCGCATCGGCCAGGGCCGGGAGAACGCGAAGGAGTACCTGCGCGAGCACCCGGAGACCTACAAGGAGGTCGAAAGCCTGGTGCTGGAGAAGTACGGCATCGGCAAGCCCGCGGCCGCGGCGGCTCCGGCGGCGGAAGCCAGCGAGCCGGCCGAAGGCGAGAAGCGCCCGCGCGTGAAGGCCGTGAAGTAGTCACGCCCGTGTCCTGAGCAACGCCCCGCCGTGCACCTCCGGGGGGAGCGGCACGGCGGGTGAAGGAGGAAGGGGCCGGTCTCCAGCGATGGGGCCGGCCCCTTTTTCTTCACCGTGAGAGGGATTGGACGCGTGACGCGCGCCGTCATCACCGGGGTGTCGCCGGGATGTTTCGTGTGGAGGGAGGAGCGCCTCTAGACTGCGCGGTCTGGAAGCTCTTTCACCCCCGCTTCCCGCTGGAGTCCATCGCCTTGTTCAACCCCTTCAAACGCCGCACGTTCCTGCAAGCCGTGGTTGCTGTCGCGGCGACGACGACCTTTGGATGCTCCGACGACGACACCACGGAGCCGTCGGATGGCTCGCCCTACTTCCCGCAGTCGCTGGCGTCGGGTGACCCGCGTCCGGACAGCGTGGTGTTGTGGGTGCGCGTGGAGGACATGGCCCGCGCCGGGGACGACCTGCCCCTGCGGCTGGAGGTCTCCACGGCGGAGGACTTCAAGACGCGGGTGCTGGACAAGACGGACCTGACGGCGCGGGCGGAGCACGACCACGCGGTGAAGGTGAAGGTCACGGGGCTGTCCGCGCGCACGACGTACTACTATCGCTTCAGCTACGAGAAGGACGGCCAGCGCCACACCACGCGCGTGGGGCGCACGCGCACCGCGCCGGCGGCGGGGGACGACGTGCCGGTGAAGTTCGTCTTCGCCAGCTGCCAGGACTTCATTGGCCGCTACTACAACGCCTGGCAGCGGCTGTTGCAGCTGGACGCGGACCTGGACTTCGTCGTGTTCCTGGGCGACTACGTCTACGAGACGACGGGCGACACGTCCTTCCAGTCCGACGGCGGCGGCCGGGCCGTGCGCTTCAGCGCGCCGGAAGAGGCGCTCCCTCAGGGCTCGGGCGTCACCGCGTTCCTGGCGGCGAACTCGCTGTCCAACTACCGCGACCTCTACAAGAACGTCCGCACGGACCGGCAGCTGCAGGCGGTGCATGAGCGCTACCCGTTCATCATCACCTGGGATGACCACGAGTTCTCCGACGACTGCTGGCAGGACGTGGCCACGTACGAGGACGGCAAGCGGGACGAGACGCAGCGGGACCGCAAGCTCAACGCGGAGCAGGCCTTCCTGGAGTACATCCCGCTGGACACGGTGCAGTCTCCGGAGGGCGCCATCGACGTGGCCCAGGAGCCGCGCTTCCCCAACTCGCGCATCTACCGCGACTTCGAGTACGGCCGGCACCTGAAGCTGCTGGTGACGGACTACCGCAGCTACCGGCCGGACCACCTCATCCCGGAGGACGCCTACCCGGGCGGTGTGGTGCTGGACCAGACGCTGCTGGGCGCGGCGCTGCAGGGCCAGCCGGAAGCGGTGAAGCAGACGTTCCAGACGGACACGTTCGCGTACGTGAACATCGATGACGCGGCGTACGCGGCCCAGAAGCAGGTGCTCCAGGGCGTGTACGTGAGCCAGGCGAAGGCCGCGGGCCTCTCGGCCGCGGAGGCCGCGGAGAAGGCCGGCAAGTGGGTGGCCGGTCCGGTGGCGCTCTACTACGTGAACCAGGTGCTGGCGGCGGTGAACAAGGGGCTGGTGATTCCGCCCGCGGACAAGCCCCGGGGCCTGGCGTACGCGCACATGGGCAAGGCGGCGCTCTTCAACATCCAGGGCTCGCGCTACGTGGTGGTGAAGGACACCTTCGACCTGTTCGCGGCGGTGAAGTACCAGCTGTCCGCCGGCAAGAGCGAGGACGTGTTCGGCAAGGACCAGGAGGCGTGGTTCCAGCAGACCCTGACCACGGCGCAGAACACCTGGAAGATGGTGGTGAGCTCCACGTCGCTGTCGGCGCTCATCTGGGACTTCCGGCAGCAGGCGGACATCAGTGACCCCACGCTGCGCCAGCGCTTCTACTTCAGCGTGGACCAGTGGGACGGCTTCCCCACGAAGAAGAAGGTGATGCTCAACACGCTCAAGGCGCAGGGCGTGCAGAACACGCTGTTCATCTCCGGGGACATCCACGCGTCGTTCGCGTCGGTGGAGGAGGGCGTGCCCACGCTGACGGCGCCGGGCATCACCTCCGGCTCCATCAAGAGCCTGGCCAGCCTGGCGCTGATTGGCGCGGGCTACGCCACGGGCGCGCCGGTGTACCAGCACGCCGTCACGGAGATGGAGAAGACGCTCATGGCGTCCAACCCGGGCCTGCGCTTCGCGGACGCGGACTCGCACGGCTTCGTGATGGTGGAGGTGAAGGCGGATGAGACGCTCGCCACCTTCCACCTCATCCCCGCCGCGGAGGTGGCCAAGGACTACTCCAAGCGCGCGGACGGCGAGCTGGAGGCGAAGTTCACCACGCACACCTTCCGCGTGAAGAACAGCGACATCCAGCCGGCCTGAGCCGGGCGGCCGTGACGTGACATGAAGGGCCGCGTGGGGTGCTCCCCGCGCGGCCCTTTTGCATGGGCTCCGGGCGAGCGGCGCGTCTCTGGGAGGCGCGGGCTGGCCGGGGTATAGACGGGCGCCATGCACGTCTATGCCGCCGCGTTGGCCCAGGAGCTGGGCATCAAGCCGGAGCAGGTGGACCGGACCCTCGCACTGCACGAAGAGGGAGGCACCGTCCCCTTCATCGCGCGCTACCGCAAGGAGGCCACGGGAGGCCTGGACGAGGTTCAAATCCAGGCCATCCTGGACCGGGCCACGGAGCGCGCGGAGCTGGACGGGCGGCGCGACACCATCCTGCGCAGCATCGAGGAGCAGGGGAAGCTGACGCCGGAGCTGAAGAAGGCGCTCCAGGCGGCGCGCACGCGCGCGGAGCTGGAGGACCTGTACCTTCCCTACAAGCCCAAGCGCCGCACGCGCGCGGCCATCGCCCGGGAGAAGGGGCTGGAGCCGCTGGCGGACCTGGTGTGGAAGCAGGAGGGCCAGCGCGGGGAGAACCTGGACGCGCGCGTGAAGCCCTACGTGAGCGCGGACAAGGGCGTGGAGGACGTGGCCCAGGCGCTGGCGGGCGCGCGCGACATCTGCGCGGAGCGGGTGGCGGAGGACGCCCGGCTGCGCCGCGAGGCCCGCGACCTGTGCACGAAGCGGGGCACGCTGCGCTCGGACGTGGTGCCCGCGAAGAAGGGCGAGACGACCAAGTTCGAGAACTACTACGGCCACGAGGAGCCGCTGTCCCAGGCCCCGTCCCACCGCGTGCTGGCGCTGTTGCGCGGCGAGGAGGAGGGCGTGCTGAAGGTGAAGCTGGGGCTGCCGGACGACGAGGTGAAGGGGCTCTTCACCGGGCGCGTGGTGACGCGGCCGCAGTCGCTGTTCGCGGGGGAGTTGCGCGCGGCGGTGGAGGACGGGTGGGACCGGCTGATGGGGCCGTCGCTGGAGTCGGAGCTGCGCGCGGAGTTGAAGGAGCGCGCGGACAAGGGCGCCATCGGGGTGTTTGGAGAGAACCTGCGGCACCTGCTGTTGACGGCGCCGGCGGGGGCCCGGGCGGTGCTGGCGTTGGACCCGGGGCTGCGCACGGGCATCAAGCTGGTGATGCTGGACGCGACGGGGACGGTGGTGGAGACGACGACGCTCTATTCGGAGCGGAGCGCGGACGAGCGGGCGCGCGCGGCGAAGCTGCTGGAGGCGGTGGTGCGCAAGCACAAGCCGGAGCTCATCGCCGTGGGCAACGGCACGGGCAGCCGCGAGGCGGAGGTCTTCACGCGGGACACGCTGAAGGCGATGGGCGTGCAGGTCCCCGTGGTGTCGGTGAGCGAGCAGGGGGCGTCCATCTATTCGGCGTCGGAGGTGGCGCGCGAGGAGTTCCCGGAGCTGGACGTGTCGCTGCGCGGGGCGGTGTCGATTGGCCGGCGCTTGCAGGACCCGCTGGCGGAGCTGGTGAAGATCGACCCGAAGAGCATCGGGGTGGGGCAGTACCAGCACGACGTGGACCAGGGCCTCCTGAAGAAGAAGCTGGGCGAGGTGGTGGACTCGTGCGTGAACGCGGTGGGCGTGGACGTGAACACGGCGTCACCGCAGCTCTTGGAGCACGTGTCCGGCGTGGGGCCGTCCTTGGCGAAGAAGCTGGTGGCGCACCGGGCGGCGAAGGGGCGCTTCACCACGCGGCGGGAGCTGCTCAAGGTGAGCGGCCTGGGGCCGAAGACGTTCGAGCAGGCGGCGGGCTTCCTGCGGGTGCGCGGACCGGAGCCGCTGGATTCGAGCGCGGTGCACCCGGAGCGGTACACCGTGGTGGAGCGGATGGCGAAGGACCTGGGCGTGGACGTGGCGTCGCTGGTGGGGAACGCGGCGCTGGTGCGCAAGATTGAAGCGAAGCGCTACCTGGGGCCGGAGCTGGGGGAGCTGACGCTGAAGGACATCCTGGCGGAGCTGGAGAAGCCGAGCCGGGACCCGCGCGGTGACTTCACGGCGCACGCGACGCGCGATGATTTGCGGTCGCTGGAGGACGTGAAGGAGGGGATGGTGTTGCAGGGCGTGGTGACGAACGTGACAGCGTTCGGAGCGTTCGTGGACGTGGGTGTGCATCAGGACGGCCTTGTGCACGTGTCGCAGCTGGCCGCGCGCTTCATCAAGGATCCGTCGGAGGTCGCCAAGGTGGGCGACCGGCTGACGGTGAAGGTCCTCTCCGTGGACCTGGCACGCAAGCGTCTGGCGTTGTCCGTGAGGGCGGTGCTGGAGGGTGGGGCGCCGCAGCCGTCGGGACGACCCGCGCAGGCTGCGAAGCCCGCCAGTGCACCGGTGCAGCAGCAGCGGCCCGCGCAGAAGCCCGCGGCGCAAGCTCAGGCTCCGGCGCAGAAGAAGCCGGAGCCTTTCAACAATCCGTTCTCGAAGCTGAAGCGCTGAGGAACAGGGCCGCTGGCCTGCTTTCAGGCCCTGCCCCCTCGCGGTCCAGGGCCCTGGCTCCAGGCCCCGGAATCACCCTGCATTCGTGGGGGCGGTCTCCACCTGGGGGCTCTCGCCCGTCGCCGGACGAGGCTCCCCTTCCGGGACACTGCGGCAACTGCCGTCCGCGCAGAACTGGGGGGCAGGCGTGCAGGACCAGGTGCTCATGCAGCACGAGGAGCCGTAGTTGGGGAAGGTCGGGTTGATGGGGCTGCAGAATGGGTCTTGCGAGCAGTCCGTGAAGGCATTGCAACGCGCGCTGCCGTCACAGGTGCACTGCACCTGTTTGCCTGCATCGCAATAGGTGTAGCGGTTGTTCTCGCACGCGTCCTGGGCGTGGCTGACGCCGGGCAGACACATCAGCAGTACGGCCAGCGAGGCCATGGGGGTGAAGAAAGAGGACATGGTCAGGGTTTCCCTTGAAGAGATGTGATGTGGCAGGACTCATTCGGCGGGGAACTTCGAACAATCACAAACAATCCAGCTGCCCGGCGCGACTTCCTTGGATGCTCCACAGGCAACGAAGTCCGCTCCTTCTCCTCGTTGGAAGTGGTGCCCCGCGATCTCCTTGTTGGTGGAGACGAACAGGGCGCATCCGCGGGCCTTGTCCTGACGGACTTGGATGCCGTAGTAGCTCTGGCCCTCAATGACAGGCAGGAGGAGCCGCCCGAGCGCGATGCCCGTCGCCAATGCAATGAGTACCTTGTATTTGGATGGGATTACCATTTGCTGCCCGGGAGGGGGTTGCACTTGGCTTCCACCTCGAAGGCCGCGCAGCCCTCTGGAGGCGGCTGAAGCATGCCAGGGAAGGTGTTTCTATCGAGGAGGCCCTTTCTGCTTGGATTCGAGAAAGCGCAGGCGTGCGTGGCTTCGTGGATGAGTGTCGAAGCCAGGGCGGGAATGTAGGCGGAGTCCTCGCAGAGCTGCTTGTTGAAGCGGTACTTGGGCTTGCCAGACCAGAAGCCCACGTCCTCGTAGGCCCGCTGTCCATCCAGTTCCGTCGGGTCTCCATTCTTCGGGTTGGGCGTGAGTGGACCGAGATCGGGGAAGTCAGCCTCCGGGCCCTTGTTCATTTCGAGGTGCTGACAGATGTCGCAGCCGCCGCTGCACTTCTGCAGGGCTTGCTGACAGGCGCAGTCCTGGTCACCCGTGCTGCCGTTGCATCCTGCCCACTTCCGCGCCAGCCATTCCGCCGCCCTCCAGTTCGGGCATTCGTAGGGATCAGAGACCGTGTACTGGCCGGTGGTGTCCGTCTTGTTGCCCGGATTCTGCTCGGCGTAGCCGTAGGGCGACTGCTTGGCCATCAGGGGGGACTTGGGCGCAAGAACTTCAGACTGGAGGTAGCGGCCGATGCTGGGGTCATAGAAGCGGTTCCAGTTCTCGAAGAGGTCGGTTTCGGCGTCGTGGTACTGGCCGGGGAAGCGCAGGGGCGTCCAGAAGGGGGCGGCGCCCGTCTGGAAGCGGCGGTACTCGTAGGCGGAGATGACGGCGCCCTTTTCCTGCTTGGAGCCCTGGGGAAAGCCGGTGGTCGTGCAGTTGCAGACTGCGTGGCAGAACAAATCATTGCACGATTGGCCTTGGGAGCAGGAGGCAATGCCAGAGTTGATGATGGCGGCGCGGACGCCGGCAGTGCCGGGGGTCACCCAGGCCGTCCAGCCGCGGCCATCCTCCCACGCGCCGCGCGTCGTCAAGTCGGCGCTGGAGGCTTCGTCGCGGATGGCGACGGAGTCACTGCGGTCGGCGGAGCCGACGGCGCACTGCTCGGACTCATTCCAGAGGTCGAGGCCGTCGAAGAGGACGCGCTGCTGGAGGGTGGTGCCGGAAACGGCGGGCTGCTTCATGACACCACCGAAGGTGGTGGTGGTGACCTTGTAGGGGTGAGGCGTTTCGATGTCGACGCTGACACGGTTGACGTGGCCGAAGGCGTCGTATTCGCCGGTGCCGGTGACGCGGCCCTGGCCGTCCAGCATGAGGACGGGCTTGCCCAGGGAGTCGGTGACGAGGTGGTAGGTGCCGCAGGCGGCGGTCTGACCATCGCGGGCGCAGTCGGCGGTGGCGTCGGAGAGGTGTGCCCAGGAGGCATCCAGCTTGCCGCGGAGGATGGCGACGGGCCGGCCGCCCAACCAGACGTACTCGTCCACCGGGTGGATGGTGGCGGTGAAGGCAGAGGCATTGCCCTGGTCCACCAGGAGGCCCTGGGACGCATTGTAGAAGTACTCGTCCTTGATGCCAGTGGGGTAGTCCTTGAGGCGGCGTTGGCCCTGGGCGTCGTAGAAATAGTTGAACGACAGGCCATTGACGCTGACGGCCTTGAAGACGGTGTCGGCGCCGCCGTTGGAGGAGGGGCCGGAGGTGAAGTCGAGGTGGAAGGCGTTGCCGAAAGCATCGGCGGGGCGCCAGAGCTTCTGGGAGACGCGTCCGTCGGCGTCGTAGGTGAAGGAGTGGCCGAGGGTGGCGCCCGTCTGGGTGGAGTTGCGGGAGACGAGCTGGTCAGGGTGGCCCGAGGTGGAATAGGCCAGGGCCCAGGTGTTGGCCTCGCCGGACTCGGAGGTGCGATTGCCCCGGGCGTCGTAACCGAAGCCGCGCGAGGTGAAGGCACCGCCGGTGGTGGAGAGGGTGCCGGTGGCGGACGTCAGGCGCAGCAGGCCGTCGTAGCCGTAGGTTTCGGTGAGGGGCGAGGTGGCGCCCAGCAGGCACGAATCGGAGCGCACCAACTGGTCCGCCTGCCACGTGTACACCTGCTTGAGGATGGCGCCATTGCCGCTTCCCGGGGTGAAGTTGGTACCCGAGGCGAGCGTGGAAACCCAGAGGGCGCGCAGGCGGCCGGTGGTGTCACTGGAAGAAACGCTAGGGAAGGCCGAGGGACAGGAGGTGGGCGCAGCGGAGGCGTTGTCGCCCAGCGCGTACTCGACGCTGCCTGTGGTGCCCGTCGTGGCGTAGTGGGTGCGGTAGCCGCGCACGCCGCCGTAGGGCTCCCAGGCCACCTGGGAAAGAAGCGTTTCGGTGGTGGGAGCGCCGCTGGCGTACTTGGAGACGGAGACGCTCGCGACGCGGTCGGTGAGGGCGCCAGTGCCGTAGGTGTAGGTGACGACGCGGCCGTAGGGGTACGTCACCTGGGTGAGGTTGCCGTTGGGGCTATAGGCGTAGAGCGTGTGGGGATTCTGGAAGGGCGTGCCGGTGCAGGTGGTGGTGCCGATGCGCAGACGGACCTGCTTCACCATGCGGCCCCAGGCGTCGTAGCTGAACCAGGTGCGGCCGAAGGAGTCGTCCTGGTAGCGCAGGCGTCCCAGCGTATTGGTCAGCGTGCCGCAGGACGCGTCGGGGCTGGCGGAGGCGTCGTAACCTTGGGCGTAGAGCGTCTCCGCGCCGCCGGAGATCAGCGGCGAGACGTGCGAGGCGGAGAGCAAGCGCCCCATGGCGTCGTAGCCGTAGGCCAGGTGGTCGCGGACGTGCGCGGCGGCCATGGCGGGCGTCTGCTTCACGAGCGTGCTGCCCTGGGCGTCGTAGGCGAAGCGGGTGGTGCCCGCGGTGCTCCCCTCGCCGGTGGCCGCGAGCGTCGCCTCCACGAGGTTGCCGAAGTCGTCGTACTGGTAGCGCGAGGCATTGGCGGAAGGCGTCGCCGTCGCGCAGTTCGTCGTCGCGGTAAGGCCCGTGTCCACGCTGATGACGTTGCCGTGGGCGTCGTGCTTGAGGCAGGTGCGCGTCGTGGTGCTGCCCGTCGGATGCTCGTCGACTCGCAGCAGCCGGTTGGCGCCGTCGTACTGCATAGCATTGCAGGCGGCCGAGGTGGGCTGACCGTCCGTGCCCGCCGCGCACCAGGCGGGAGGGGCGTTGAAGGGCTTGCCTTCACCCGTGAGGTTGTTGGCGGCGTCGTAGCTCTTCGTGGCGACGAAGCTGCCCGTGCCGGTGCCCGTCTTCGTCCAGGTGGGACGCCGGTGGGCGTCGGCGGCGTAGGAAAGGAGCTTTCGCGTGCTACCGGCGGCGTCGAGGTAGCGCTCCTCGCTCACCGAGCCATCCGGCCAGTAGGTGTACGTCACCTTCTCGGACCAGGTGGTGGCCGTCGCGGTGGAGGACTTCGCCTTCCACTGCAGCTTGTCGGTGAGGGTGCCGCCGGTGCAGCCGGAGGTGGTGCCCTGGCGGTAGCAGAAGACCTCGTAGTTGCCTTCCGGCAGTTGCAGGGACGTTCGATGGCCCGCGCTATCGTAGGCGGCTTGGGTTGCTACATCGGGCTGGCCGGTGACATGCACCGTCTGCGAAGCCAGGTTGTTGTCATGGTAGACGAAGGACGTGGTGATGCCGTTGGCGTCCACCTGCTCGGTGACGTGGCCGCCAGCGTCATAGGCGTTGTAGAGCGTCTCGATGGGCGTGCTGGTGAGGCCGGCCGGATACTGGGCCACCTTCTGCAACTGGTTGCGGCGGGGCGTCGTCTCCGTGTCGCCCCAGTAGTAGTTGCGCGTCACGGGGAACACCGTGCCGGTAGCGCAATCCGTGGCGGCCTCGGTGGAGACGAAGCAGGGACCGTGCACTTCCAGGGTTCGGCCCAGCGCGTCCGGCGTGCTCTCGCCCGTGCGGGTGGTGAGGTAGAAGGTGCCCACCCAGCGCTGCTGGCTGCTCCAGGTGCCGGTGGCGGCGTCGAAGACGCGTGTCCAGCCGGAGCGGAGGGTGGCCGAGGGGCGGCCGGTGGTGTCGTAGCGGTTGAAGGTACGGGCCTTCTGTCCGGCTGCACCCAGCACGCTGACCTTCTCCGAGGCGGCCAGCAACTGCTCGCCACTGGGGCCGTAGGTGTAGCTGAAGGTGTTCTCCTCCAGCGCGCCGGTGCCCGTCAT
This sequence comes from Corallococcus caeni, assembly GCF_036245865.1. NCBI lineage: Bacteria > Pseudomonadati > Myxococcota > Myxococcia > Myxococcales > Myxococcaceae > Corallococcus > Corallococcus caeni. The sequence goes on from NZ_BTTW01000011.1 coordinate 263,513, forward strand.
GTCCTGGGCGCCGCGCTTGATGCTCGTCTTCTCCAGCAGCGAGGCCGGCATCCCGGTACCCACCGCCGGGGCCGCGTAGGAGTAGACCTCCCAGAAGTCGCGCTTGTCCTTCTTGGCCTTGAGGAAACCGGGAGAGGTGCTGGTGGCGCACTCCCACTCGTTGCGCTCGTTGCCGGGGCTGCACGCGCCCGCGACGGTGCAGGAATCAACCGTCCGGTAGAGGCGGGGGCCGGTACCCTGGCTGGCGTTGGTGAGCGTCTCGAAAGACTGGGTAAAGCCCGCGGAGCCGCTGGTGCCGTCACCGCGGCCGGCGTTGCTGTTGGTGATGTCACGCTTGCTGGGGGCCACGCCGCAGCAGTTGCTGCCGGGCTGGCAGGTGGTGCTCTGCGAGGTGCCCAGCGCCAGCTGCTCTCCGGCGCCCGTCACCGCCGTCACCTTGCCGGTGGAGCGGCCCTGCCAGTCCAGCGAGTAGGTGTGCGTCATGACGAGCATGCTGCCAGTGGAGACCTGCAGCGCGCTGTTGGTGAAGGTGTACGTGCGCACGGTGCTGGGCGTGGTGGCGGAGACAATCTGCCCGGTGATTTCCGTGCTGCCCTCCTGCTGGTAGGCGTAGGTGACGGCGGGAGAGGACTCACCCCGGCGCGTGACGCTGCGAAGCACGCAGTGCGTGCCGCCGTAGGGGTAGGGCAGGGGGAGGGAGACGTACTGGAAGT